>NZ_KV815411.1:0-264 GCF_001814225.1 Neisseria sp. HMSC070F02
GTCTGGATTCCCGCCTTCGCGGGAATGACGGCATCAGTTTGCAGGATTCGGCGTGAACGGTAAAAACAGTGAGAATGATAAGAACGCAAAAACGGCAAGAATAGCGGGAATCGGCAGGCTGAAGCCCACCCTACCATTATTTACACATCCGTACCGCTTAAATGCCGTCTGAAACTTCGTCATTCCCGTGAAAACGGGAATCCAACCCCGTGGGAGCAGAAACTTACACCCCGTCATTCCCGCGAACGCGGGAATCCAGTAACC
>NZ_KV815412.1:0-264 GCF_001814225.1 Neisseria sp. HMSC070F02
TAGCGGCAGATTATGCCAGTTACAGAAAATGGAACAACAATAAATATTCCGTCAACACAAAAGAGGTGAGAAGAAACAATAACGCTGGCAACTGGCGAGAACTGAAGACGGAAAATCAGGAAAACGGCAGCTTCCACGCCTCTTCTTCTCTCGGCTTATCCGCCATTTACGATTTCAAACTCAACGATAAATTCGATAAATTCAAACCCTATATCGGTGTGCGCGTCGCCTACGGACACGTTAAACATCAGGTTCATTCAGTGA
>NZ_KV815413.1:0-585 GCF_001814225.1 Neisseria sp. HMSC070F02
TCGGCAAAGGCTTCGGTCAGGATACGGTCTATAATTACGACTACGCTACCGGACGCAAAGACATCATCCGCTTTACCGACGGTATTACAGCCGATATGCTGACTTTTACCCGAGAGGGCAACCATCTTCTTATCAAGGCAAAAGACGACAGTGGACAAGTGACTGTTCAGTCCTATTTCCAGAACGATGGCTCAGGTGCTTACCGTATCGATGAGATTCATTTCGATAACGGCAAAGTACTGGATGTTGCCACTGTCAAAAAACTGGTACAGCAATCCACCGACGGTTCGGACAGATTGTATGCCTACCAATCCGGAAGTACCTTAAATGGCGGATTGGGCGATGACTATCTGTACGGTGCCGACGGGGATGACCTGCTGAATGGTGATGCAGGCAACGACAGTATCTACAGTGGCAATGGCAATGATACGCTCAATGGAGGAGAAGGCAACGACGCCCTGTACGGCTATAATGGTAACGATGTACTGAATGGTGGCGAAGGCAATGATCATTTGAACGGCGAAGACGGTAACGACACTCTGATCGGCGGTGCAGGCAATGATTACTTGGAGGGCGGCAGCGGTT
>NZ_KV815414.1:0-17742 GCF_001814225.1 Neisseria sp. HMSC070F02
TATGCTGTCTGAAACTCGGGGACTCAGACGGCATCTGTTGGCTCTTCTTATCTTTTCAGAATGATTTCCAATACGAACTTGCTGCCCATATAGGCAATCATCAGGCTGACAAATCCGATGATGGTCCACACGGCGGCTTTTTTGCCGCGCCATGCGGTCATGCTGTGCTTGAGCAGCAGTCCGCCGTAAATCAGCCATGACAATATGCCGAATACGGTTTTATGGGTAAAGGTCATGGGTTTGCCGAATACGGCTTCGGCGAAGAATGTGCCGCTGACGACGGAATAGGTCAGCAGGATGAAACCTGCCCACATGGCCTGGAACATGAGTTTTTCCAAACTGAGCAGCGACGGCAGGAATCCTGCGAGCTTGGAGAAGCTCCTGCGGTGCAGACTCCGATTCAGCAGCAGGGTCAAAACGGACAATAATGTTGCTATGCCGAACAGCCCGTATGCGAGCAGCGAAGTTCCGATATGCAGCATAAAGGGAAGGTCAGTAATTTCATATCCCGAGAATTTTCCAGGAAAAACCAAACCTGACAGCAGCATCAGTGCGGCGCAAGGATACAGCAGCAACTGCACTCCGCGCAGCGAATAAAAGAAGCTGCCGGCAAAATAAATAAACAGCATCATCCAAACAATCAGGCTGCCGGAATACCCGAAGCCCATAATGATGATTTTGTCTTGAATGACCGGCATAAGCAGTGCCGCGCCGTGGACGGTCAATGCCGCGCCCAAAACCGGCAATTCCGTCTTCCACGGGTAATCCCGGCCGCGCCCCTGCTGTTGGCAGTGCCATGCAAATGCACCCAATCCTGCGTAAACCGCCGTCAAAAAGATGAAAACTGTCGGCATGGTGGACTTTCTCTATCTATACTGTTGCGCCGTATGCGGCCGCTTATGAAATATTGGAACTTTTAACGTTGGAATTGTAAAATCCCCATTTCGGTCAAGCCTTGACGGATTTGCCGATATGCTGTCCGGCACACAAGCCGCATCAAATTATTTTGATTTTATTTTAACAAAGAATGCCCCTGATGGGGCAAGCTATTCTTATTCAGACCAAGGACCAGTATGTTAGACAATTTAACCAGCCGCTTCAGCAATGTCTTCAAAAACATCCGCGGGCAAGCCAAACTGACCGAAGACAATATTAAAGAAGCCTTGCGCGAGGTTCGTCTTGCCCTGCTTGAGGCGGATGTCGCCCTGCCTGTCGTCAAAGAGTTCGTCAACAACGTCAAAGAAAAGGCCCTCGGTCAGGAAGTGGCGGGCAGCCTGACGCCGGATCAGGCATTTATCGGCGTGGTCAACCAAGCCTTAGTCGAACTGATGGGCAAGAAAAACAAAACGCTGGATTTGTCGGTTTCACCGCCTGCCATTGTTTTGATGGCCGGTTTGCAGGGCGCAGGCAAGACGACGACCGTCGGCAAACTCGCCCGCCTGTTGAAAAACGATCAGAAGAAAAAAGTTTTGGTGGTATCGGCCGACGTTTACCGCCCTGCCGCGATTGAGCAGCTGCGTCTGTTAGCCGAACAGGTCGGCGTGGATTTTTTCCCGTCCGATACCAACCAAAAACCGGTTGAGATTGCCACTGCCGCCGTCGATTACGCCAAAAAACATTTTTACGATGTCTTGATGGTCGATACCGCCGGCCGTTTGGCAATCGATGAAGAGATGATGAACGAAATCAAAGCCCTTCACGCGGCGGTTAACCCGGTGGAAACTTTGTTCGTCATCGATGCGATGCTGGGTCAGGATGCGGTGAACACTGCTCAGGCATTTAATGAAGCCCTGCCGCTGACCGGTGTCGTATTGACCAAGATGGACGGCGATTCGCGCGGCGGCGCAGCTTTGTCCGTGCGCCACGTAACCGGCAAACCGATTAAATTTATCGGTGTCGGCGAAAAAATCAACGGCCTCGAACCTTTCCACCCTGACCGTCTTGCCAGCCGTATCCTCGGTATGGGTGATGTATTGACCTTGATTGAAGACGTTCAAAAAGGTATTGATGAAGAAGCCGCCGCCAAAATGGCGAAAAAGCTGCACAAAGGCAAAGGCTTCGACCTCAACGACTTTAAAGAACAAATCCAGCAAATGCGCAATATGGGCGGTTTGGAAAACCTGATGTCGAAAATGCCGGGCGAACTGGGTCAAATATCGAAACAAATTCCCGAAGGCACGGCTGAAAAAGCGATGGGCAAAGTAGAAGCCATCATCAACTCGATGACCCCTAAAGAACGCGCCAACCCTGCCCTGCTCAAAGCCAGCCGCAAACGCCGTATTGCAATGGGTGCGGGCACAACCGTGCAGGAAGTGAACAAATTGCTCAAACAGTTTGAACAAATGCAACAAATGATGAAGATGTTCAGCGGCAACGGCTTGGGCAAACTGATGCGTATGGCGAAAGGAATGAAGGGAATGAAAGGAATGTTCCCGGGTTTGTAAGCCGATTTGACCGAAAACGCCGTCTAAAATTTCAGACGGCGTTTTTGTTTTATATTCTGATTTATAGTGGATTAACAAAAATCAGGACAAGGCGACCGAAGCCGCAGACATACAGATGGTACGGAACCGATTCACTCGTGCTTCAGCACCTTTAGAGAATCGTTCTCTTCGAGCTAGGGCGAGGCAACGCCGTACTGGTTTTTGTTAATCCGCTATATATTCTGATTTAAAACCATAAGGCTTTAAGCAATCATCTCTTCTATAAAGCCTAAATACAAAAGGCCGTCTGAAATCCTATTTTCAGATGGCCTTTACTCATTCAATCCTCAACTTATTGCGGCTTTTTCTGCTCTTCGCGTACTTTATCCACCAACTGGTCAATCGTGGTCATACCGGACTGCCAGTCTTTAAATTCAACTTGGTATTTGCCGCCGACAATCACAGTCGGTGTGCCGCTGATTTGGAATTTATTGGTCAACTCTTCCATTTGAGCCGCACGCGCTTGGCTTTCAGGAGCCTCAAATGCAGCCAATACTTTTTTGCCGTCAAACGCTGTTTGCTCGGACAGCCATTTTTTCAGGGTATCGGTATCGGCCAGATTGATTTTTTGATTAACCATCGCATCGAAAATATGGCTGTTGGCTTTATCTGATTCACCGGCCATTTCCACTGCGGCCGCCAAACGTGCCAAAGGTTTCATTTCATCACCCCACACGACATGCTCCCGGCGCATATAGGTATCGTCTTTAAACGTTTTGATGTGCTCGCTCAAGACCGGCTCAAGATGGGCGCAATGCGGGCAGAAGTAGCCGAAAAATTCCAATACTTCGATTTTACCGGCCTGCTGTTGCGGAATAGGCGTAGACAATACAGTGTAGTTCACACCTTCGTTCAACTCAGCAGGGGCTGCCGGAGCAGATGAGCTGCTTTGGGCGCTGTCTGCCGGAACACTGGTTTCAGCCTGTTTGCTACAAGCGGCCAATGCCAACAGGGTCAATGAAGTCAAAGCTAAGGTTTTCAGTTTCATAGGTATCTCTTGTGTGTCAGATTAATGTGCGGATTTTATGGCATTTTATTGAAGGCGTGTTCGATTTGAGTGAAAAAATGTGTTTAGTTTTATTTCAGCCTTTATAAAGGCCGTCTGAAATATGGCTTAGATAATTAGCCTTATTTTCAGACGGCCTTTGTTCTAGTAATTTACGGTTTCGGACATTTTGTCTTCAATCCGTCGATGTGTTCCATTAAGTCAGGTGGGACATGATTCCACATAGGATCAAGAATAAAATCGATACCTTCCCGTCTGGCTAATTTGGCTGCTGGGACAAAATCGGAATCACCAGAAAACAAGATGATTTTATCGGCTTGTTTTTTTAAGGTAATAGATGAAATATCCAAGCCTATACGCATATCTACACCTTTTTGTTTAACATCGAGCACGACATCGTTTTCCGTAATTTGAGTTGACGGGTTTTTCAGAAGATTTTTCATGACTTGGGGTTTTAATATCCATGCTGTATTGTCCGACAGCTTGCCTAAACGTAACGCTAATTTACGCTTCTTCTTCAATTCGGTATGCAGATTGCAACGAAATATGGCTTCCGGAGTCTTTGAAAAATCTATGGCACGATGAGATACGGGATTGTGCATTTTCTTTTCAAACGGCACGCAGTCGTAAAAGAAAATTCTATATAAATCATCCATTTGATCTGTGCCGTTGATTTTATCTTTCAGATGCAGCATCGAATATCGGAAAGCCAAATCAGCAATTCTTTTTGCATCGTGTGGATTTTGAGACAGGCCTAATGACCGTACCCGCTTAATAAAAAATGCACCGTCAATCAAAATGGCGGTTTTCATATTGCTTCCCCTATATTTGTCAAAGATATAAAAAAGCCCTTGGGATCGGCATACCCGCTATGATTTAATGGGTAATGCGTACTGCCAAGGGCGCTATTTCTTTTTGGATTATACTGATGTAGATAAAGCCTGTCAAAAAGTTCGTATGCTGAATTTACGGATTATCAGGATTTTCAGACGGCCTTTGCCTGATTTCATCAGAAACGGTAATTTACCCGGGCAGTATAGCCGCGCGGATTACCCGGCATAGAGTCCGAACGCCAATATTTTTGATTGAACAGATTGGCTGCGGCAAAGGTAACGTTAACATTTTTATGGTTCCAGCCAAGCATGGCATCAACTCGGGCAAAGCCTGGAAGCGTAGTCACTTCTTTATTTCTTGAGTTGTAACCGTAGCGTTTGCCTGTACCGGTTACGCCGATTTCGCCGTAGAGGTTTTCGGTCGGTGTATAACGGAAAAACAGGTTGCCGGTAACGTTGCTGGTATTATTCAAATGGATGCCCACTCGGTCGGGATTTTTTTTGTCTTCAACGACTTTCGCCTGCATCACGCCCAACGAACCGCGCAGATAGAGTTTTTTGGGGATGATTTGCCCGATGGCGGACAATTCCACGCCACGCGAACGGTGTTTGCCGCCGACTGCCCAAGTGTAGGGATTATTTTCCGCGTCGGGGCGGTAGCGGATATTGAAGCGTTCGATTTGGTAGGCGGACAATGTGGTGTCCAAACGATTGTCCAGCCAACTGCTTTTGACGCCGGTTTCGTATTGGCGGGTGTACTCGGGGTCGGCGTTAAACACGGCAGAAGATGACGTATCGATGCTCAAATAGCCGCCGCGTCCGCCATAAGGCGCGAAACCTTTGTTATACGAGGCGTAAAGTGTGTGAACGGGGTTGATGTTCCACACTGCGCCGATGTTGGGGCTGAACGAGTGGCCGCTGTACTGGCGGCTGTTGCCGGTGAGTTTGTTTTCGGAATTAAAGGTGTATTTGTCGTAACGACCGCCGAGGACGAATTTCAAGTCGGGCGTGGCGGAGAAGATGTTTTGCACGAAAATGCCGTAGGAGTCGGCTTTGTGGCGGTTTTGGGTGAAGACGGGTTGCAGCCTGCCCGAAGCCGGCCAGCTTGCGCGGTCGTAGGGGTTGATGGAGGCGGTAAAGGGGCGGTTGTAACCTAATGTCGGGTTGCGGTGTTCGCGGCTGTAATCCAGGCCTACGGTCAGATGGTTTTCAAAACGGCCGATGGTGTAGTCGCCGTTGAGCGTGAAGTTGGACGACAGGGTTTTGTTGTCGGTCTGCTGCCAAGCGTAGTTGCGTTTAATTAGGCTGCCGTTTTCGCTGCCTGCATAGAAATGATCAAAATCCTGCGCCGCCGTGCGGTGGGCGAGCTGCCATTGGGCACGCCATTTGTCGTTGAAGGCGTATTCAAGGTCGGAACGCCAAACTTGCAGCTTGTCTTTGACAAAATCGTTCCGGTGGGCGAACCCCATGCGGTAAGGCAGTCCGAAGCGGTCGTACACGGACTTGGTCGGACTGCGGTCGGGCGTGCGCTCCACATTGTCGTAGGTGTATTGCCCCGTCCACTTCAAGCCGTTGTCGAGTTTGACGGTAATACTGGGCGAAACCATGACATTTTTGCTGTCTATGCCGCTGCGGAACGAATTGGCGCGCCCGACTTCGCCGGTAAGACGGATGGCGACGTTTTTGTTCAGCACTTCGTTAATGTCCATATTCAGGCTGCGGTTTGCCCACGAACCGTAAACCGCACCGATGTTGCGGCTTTGTTTGAAGTTGGCGTATTTGCTGACCATGTTGATGACGCCGCCGCCGTTGGTGCGGCCGTAAAGCACGGAAGACGGGCCTTTCAGGATTTCCACGCGCTCGATGTTGGCAGTACTGCGGCGCACTTGTCCGCTTTCGCGCACGCCGTCGCGGTAAATATCGGATGCGTCGGCTTGAAAACCGCGCAGGAAAATGCTTTCACCGCGCATATCGTAGGCAGCGTCGATGCCGGCATTGCCTTCGAGGATGGAACTCAAATCGTTCGTGCCGTAATTTTTGTTTTTCTGGATATTGAGCGTATCGATGGTTTGCGGCGTTTCTTTGATGAGCTGTCCGTTGCGGGTAACGGCGGCTTCGTCGTAGTTGATGTAGCCTTTGAGTACGCTGGTGTCGGACTGTCCGACCACGGAAACGGTAGGTAGCGTGGCGGTGTAATGTTCACCATTGTCCTGCGTATCGGCGGCAGCAACAGGGAAGGAAGCAATAATCAGCGTGGGTAATAAAGCTAAATGAAATGATATTTTCATTTTTATACTCAATTTAACAAAACAACCGAATTATATTGCCTCACGGAGGAAATGAGAATAATTTCTTTTAACTATATTGAACATGATATTTGTAAACAAAGGTCTCAGAATGCGGAAAACTCGCCGCCTGATACTGAAAAATGCCGTCTGAACAGGGTTCAGACGGCATTTTTTTGACCGCGAAATTATGCGCCGAACACTTTCAAACGTTCTGCAACTGGTTCAAAGGTCTTTTCACCTGCCGCCCCTTCAATACCGCCGATAACCATTTGCGCGCGCAACAACCAGTTTTCGGGGATATTCCACGCTTTGGCAATCGCCGCATCGGGCAAGGGATTGTAATGTTGCAGGTTTGCACCTACGCCGACCGCGGCAAGTGTCGTCCAAACGGCATACTGCACCATCGCGTTCGCCTGGTCCGCCCAAACGGGAAAGTTGGCGGCATAAGCAGGGAACTGCTCCTGCAAACCTTTGACGACATTTTGATCTTCATAAAACAAAATGGTTGCCGCACCCGCCTTAAACAGGTTCAATTTTTGCGCGGTCGGTTCAAAACTGTCGGCAGGCACGGCGGCACGCAGCGCGTCTTCGACAAATTGCCACACCTTATCATGCTCTTCGCCAAACAGCACGACCACGCGGGCAGATTGGGAATTGAACGAAGAAGGTGTGTGCAAAACGGCGTGTTCGACGATTTGGACAACTTCATCTTTGCCGACGGGCAGATTTTTATTTAACGAATAAATGGAACGGCGGCTTTCGGCAGCCTGTTGCAGAGATTGACGGGTCATTTCTTTTCCTCAAAAACATTCAACAAAATACACTTTAGGCAGTCCGATTCAGGCTTTACGCTTGAAAAACAGCCTGTCCAGCGACCATGCTCCGCCGCCCGCCGCCGCGATATAGAGGAATACGAAGCAGAACAGCACTGCGGACTCGCCGCCGTTGGCAATCGGGAACAAAGCATTTCCGGAAGCGTGCGCCATAAAATAGGCAACCGCCATCTGGCCGGACAAAACAAACGCGGCAGGGCGCGCAAACAGGCCCAACACCAGCAAAATGCCGCCGACAATTTCTAAAATACCGGCAAGCAGCAACAGCCCGCCGGGCGAACCGCTGCCCATTTCAATGGGGAAGGCGAAGATTTTCGACGTACCGTGCAACAAAAACAGGTAGGCGGTTACGATACGCAAAACAGAAAGCAAAACCGGTTGGATACGGTTGCAGCAATCGGACATAAAAGCTCCTTTGATATTTGTCTTCATTTCAGGCGGTAGAGTATAGATGTTTCCCCTTTTCAAATATATACTGCTTTTATTGATACAACTTTTCCACACAAGAAAATATGGACACCCTGTTCAGCCTCAAGGTTTTCCGCCAAGTCGTCCAAAGCGGCGGCTTCACCCGCGCCGCCGACGCGCTCGGCATCTCCACCGCAATGGCAAGCAAACACGTCAGCCACTTGGAAAACACCGTCCAAGCCAAACTCCTGCACCGCAACAGCCGCAACCTCAGCCTGACCGAAGCCGGGGAAGAATACTACCGGCAATGCAGTTACGCGCTCGACACGCTCGACGATGCCGCGCAAAAAGCCGCCGGGGGGACGGAAAAACCGCAGGGGCTGCTGCGCGTAACGATGCCACTGTGGTTTGCCGGCAGCCAGATATGCAACTGGCTGGCGGAATACCGCGAACGTTATCCCGAAGTGACATTAGAACTGATTTTGGACAACCGCCACGTCGATTTGATTGCCGAAGGCGTGGATTTGGCGTTGCGCGTTTCCCAAACCCTGTCCCCGTCACTGATTGCGCGCCCACTGGCGGAAATCGAATTTGCCCTGCTTGCCTCGCCCGACTTCCTGAGGCGCAACGGCGTGCCGGAAACGCCGGAAGAAGTGGCGGGGCTGCCCGCCGTCCTGCCGACCTACACCAACCAGCAGAAACTCGACCTCACCCGCAAATCGGACGGCAAAAAATACCGGCTTGAACTGACCCCCGTCATCCGTACCGACAACACGCTGATGATGCGCGAAATGATTAAGGCGGGCGCGTGCATCGGTTATCAGCCGCTTTGGGCGGCGGAACACGATTTGCGCTGCGGCACGCTGGTGAGGCTGCTGCCCGGATACGCCGTCCCGACCGACCGGCTGAATGCCGTTTATGCAGACAGGGCATTCTTAAGCGCGAAAGTCCGCAGCTTCATCGATTTTCTGAACGAAAAAATCGCCAGCAGGAAAGGCTGCCGAAATGCCGTCTGAAACCGCCCGCCCCCTTTATGCGGACACGTGCGCCGCACACACGCTCGTCTGGTTCCGCCAAAACCTCCGCATCCGCGACAACGCCGCCTTATGCACCGCCGTTGCCGAAGGTTTGCCCGTTATCGGTATTTGGATTGACGATGCCGAAACAGACAACCCTCGCCGCGCCGCGTTCTACCGCCAATCCGCCGCCGAACTCGCCCAAGGGCTTGCAGGGCGCGGCATCCCGCTCTACACGGCGGCATCGCCTGCCGAGCTCGTCCGGCTCGCCGTCCGCCTCAATATCCGCGCCGTCATCGCCGACGAATCCCATACTTTTGCCGACAAACTCGCCGACAACGCCCTTTGGCATGAATTGGACAAACACGGCATCGCGTTAACCTTCGTCAATGACCGCGCCGTTTTCGGCAAAACCGACCTGATACCCGACGGCGGCACGGCACACACCGATTTCGACCGCTACCGCGAAGTATGGCTCGACCGCTTTTCCAAGCAGCCCCCCGCCGGTCCGGACCTATTCGCGGCATACCGCCAACCCTTCCCCGAAAACCTTTCCGCCCCGCCGCCTGCCGCCCTTTCAGACGGCATCTTCCTGCCGCAAAACAGCGGCGAAACGGCGGCTTGGCGGCAGTGGCGGCGGTTTCTCGAACAGGCGGATTCCTACTCCGTTTTAAAGGATTTCCCCTCGCGCAAACACACTTCGCTGATGGGCGCGTATTTGAGTGCCGGCTGCATCTCGCCGCGCCTGCTCGCGCGGGAAAGCCTCGAACGCCGTCTGAACGCGTGGGCGGACAACATCATCCGCCGCGATTTTTTCCTTCAACTTGCCTTGCAGCACACGGATGACGACCCTTCAGACGGCAATCCTGAACACACCCTGCGCCTGACGCTTTGGCAGCAGGGCCGGACCGGCATTCCGATTATCGATGCCGCGATGCGCTGTTTGCACAAAACCGGCAGCCTCCACCCCGCCCTGAGACGCTTGAGCGCGGATTTTTTCTGCCACGTTTTAAACCTCCCCCGCCGCGAAGGCGAGATATGGTTTGCCCGGCAGCTGACCGATTTCGATGCGGCAATCAACCAAGGCAACTGGTGGCTTGCCGCCTCACGGCACACCTGCCCCGACATTGCCGCCGCCTCATACCGTACCGACCCGGACGGTACTTTTATCAAACGGCACATTCCCGAACTCGCCCACCTGTCCGCCGACACCGTCCACACGCCTTGGCGGTTTGCCTGTTCGGTCGATACCCACGGCTATCCCGCCCATCCTGTCGCCGGTATTCCCTAAGCGGTACGGCAACCTAAAACAAATGCCGTCTAAACTTCCGTTTCAGACGGCATTGCGTCCGAATGACTCAATATCTTCCGCTTTTTTCACTTTCAATAATCAGGTATGCCCAAATCACCGCCACCCAAGCCGACACCGTTCCCATCGCCGGCAAAAAATGCTGCCAATCCGTCATCGGCGGCACAGGGCAACGGCCGCATTCGATTTCCGCGCCGCCCAACAACCGGTACAGCAACATATCCGCAATCCAAAGCAACAACGGGTATTTCAAACGCTGCAACCAAAAAACCAACCACGTCCGCACGATTCACCTCACCCCCCATTCCGACAACGATATTGTACCGCTTCCGTGCAATGTTAAAATAAGCCCACTTCTACCGCCGTACAAAACGCCATGCTCACCGATTTAGAAAAAAACGCCATCCGCGACCATTACCAAAACATCGGCAAAAACCTGCCCGGTTTCCGTCCGCGCGCTTCGCAGCGGGAAATGATTGCGGCGGTTGCCAACGCTTTTTCGCGGACGTTGGCGCGCGAAGAAGGCGGCGAGCCGCCCAAGCGCGAGGGCGAGAGCATCGCCGTAATCGAAGGGCCGACCGGCGTGGGCAAATCGCTTGCCTACCTGCTGGCGGGCGGCATCATGGCGCAGACGCGCGGCAAGCGGCTGATTGTGAGCAGCGCAACGGTTGCCTTACAGGAGCAGTTGGTTGACCGCGACCTGCCGTTTCTGGTCGAAAAAAGCGGTTTGGAACTGACCTTCGCGCTTGCCAAAGGGCGCGGCCGCTATCTCTGCCCTTACAAACTCTACCAACTGACGCAAAACAACGCCCAGCAAAACCTGCTTGGTTTTGAAGCACCGGAAGTATTGTGGGACAGCAAACCCAAGCCCGAAGAATTGAAGCTGCTGCACGACATTGCCGACGAATTTTCCGCCCGACGGTTCAACGGCGACCGCGACACTTGGCCGGAAAAAATCGATGACGCGATTTGGCTCAAAGTTACCAACGACCGCCACGGCTGCCTGAAAACCGCCTGTCCCAACCGTCCGGAATGTCCGTTTTACCTGGCACGCGATGTCTTGGAAACCGTCGATGTCGTCGTTGCCAACCACGACCTTCTGCTTGCCGACATCAGTATGGGCGGCGGCGTGATTCTGCCCGCGCCCGAAAACAGTTTCTATTGCATAGACGAAGCGCACCACCTGCCCAAAAAAGCCCTCAGCCGTTTTGCCGCCGAACATTCGTGGAATATTGCCGTTTGGACGCTGGAAAAACTGCCGCAGCTGACCGGCAAGATTGCCGCGCTTACCGATAAAGCCGAACTTGCCAACCTTGCCGACGAAGCCGCCGCATCCTTGCTCGACAGCCTGCACGAATGGCAGTTCCATTTGGCGGAAGAGCCGTCTTTGAGCTTGGGGCCGTCTGAAAACGACAGGCGAACCAACAGCGAACCGACTTGGCTGTGGGAAGACGGCAAAATCCCCGAAGGCCTCGAAACCACCGTTTCCAACACCGCCGTTGCTGTGCGCAGCCTGCTCAAACACGTTATCGGGCTGAACGATGCGCTTTCTGCCGCACGCCGCGAAAAAGAACAGGACGGCGCGCTCCTCGACCGCCTGACCGGCGATTTCGGCATCTTCATCGCCCGTATCGAACAAATCAGCGCGGTTTGGGATTTGCTCTCCACCGTCCCCCTCGAAGGCGAAGAGCCGCTGGCAAAATGGATAACCCGCCGCGCCGACGACAAAAACGACTACATTTTCAACGCCAGCCCCATCAGCAGCGCGTCCCACCTCGCCAACAGCCTGTGGCGGCGCGCGGCAGGCGCGGTATTGACCTCCGCCACCCTGCAATCCTTGGGCAACTTTAACCTGATGCTGCGCCAAACCGGGCTGCAATGGCTGCCCGAGACCACCACCCTCGCCCTCAAAAGCCCCTTTGACTTTGAAAAACAGGGCGAACTCTACATCCCCCCCATATACGCCAGCCCCAAAGACCCCGAAGCCCACACCGCCGCCATCATCGAGTGGCTGCCCAAGCTCATTTCGCCCGGCGAAGCCATCGGCACGCTCGTCTTGTTTTCCTCGCGCAAACAAATGCAGGATGTCGCCCTGCGCCTGCCCGGAGACTACCTGCCGCTCTTGCTCGTACAAGGCGAATTACCCAAAGCCGTTCTCCTGCAAAAACACCACCGGGCCATAGAAGAAGGCAAAGCCAGCATCATCTTCGGACTCGACAGCTTTGCCGAAGGACTCGACCTGCCCGGCACCGCCTGCGTGCAAGTCATCATCGCCAAACTTCCCTTCGCCATGCCCGACAACCCCATCGAAAAAACCCAAAACCGCTGGATAGAACAGCGCGGCGGCAACCCTTTCATCGAAATCACCGTCCCCGAAGCCGGCATCAAACTCATCCAGGCCGTCGGCCGCCTCATCCGCACCGAACAAGACTACGGCCGCGTAACCATCCTCGACAACCGCGTCAAAACACAGCGGTACGGCCAACAATTATTAGCCGGCCTGCCACCGTTTAAAAGGATAGGGTAAACCTACCGCCCTGCCCGCAACAGAAAGGAAAAATCATGAACTTCACCCGACTGCTCAACCAAGTCTTAAGCACGGTTCAAAAAAAAGGCAACACCTTCTCCGACAGCCCGCTCAATTCATTCGGCGGAGGCGCGCCGGTTGCCGGTGCCGCGTCCATGCTGCTGAACGGTAAAAACCGCAAAACCATTACCAAAATCGGTTCGACCGCCGCTTTGGGCTACCTCGCCTACCGGGGCTATCAGATGTGGCAGCAAAACAAAGGGCGGGCAACCGTAACACAAAGCGATTTCCAACCTGCCGGAGAAACTGAAGAAACATACAGCCGCACCGTATTGCGCACCATGATAGCCGCCGCCGCTTCAGACGGCATGATAGACGAAGCCGAACGCCGGACTATCGAACAGGAAAGCGGCACAGACCCCGAAACTGCCGCATGGCTCGCCGCCGAATACCGCCTGCCCGCAAGCATCGGGGACATCGCCACCGCCGTCGGCAACGATGAGGCGTTGGCGGCGGAGGCCTATCTGGCGGCAAGGTTGGTCTGTGCCGATTTGTCGCGGAAAGAAACCGTCTTCCTCGCCCGCCTGTCGCAGGCTTTGAAACTGGATGACAATCTGGTGGAGAGTTTGGAAAGGCAATTGGGGTTTTGATGACACAGCCAGGGAGGGAAAATCATCAAAAAACGGTTATTCCGACCCCGGCCTCAAAACGGCAAAATATAGTGGATTAACAAAAACCAGTACGGCGTTGCCTCGCCTTAGCTCAAAGAGAACGATTCTCTAAGGTGCTGAAGCACCAAGTGAGTCGGTTCCGTACCATCTGTACTGTCTGCGGCTTCGTCGCCTTGTCCTGATTTAAATTTAATCCACTATAATAGCCGCCGCCCCGAAGGGCAAACAGCGGCATAGGCTGCCAAAGGCAATATCCGACAAGAAGGCAGGCTACTGCAATGCGCCGCCGCGGGAAGATTTAAGCAGGCGTTCGTGTTTGTGAAATTCCCGCCCCATATAATAAGAACCGAAATAGGTCAGGTGGTCTTGGTCGCCGTAAAGATAGCGTCCGTGTATTTCGACCGTGTTTTTAGGCAGGTATTTCTGTGCGTCCACCCAATGCACATTGGGGATATCTTTAACCAAATCAAAGACCGCCTGATTGCTCTTGCCGATGTCGCCCATAGCCTGAATGGGGCGGAGATATTGGTTTGCGGCAAATCTTTTCAATTTTTCCTCCCTCAGGGGCGAACGGCTGATTGATGTGTTGTTTGCAAAAACATAGACGGGTTTGACGGCGGCTATCCTTTTGACGGTTTCCCTGAATCGGGCTTGGAACCCGGGTATTAGGAAGGATTGCGCTTCAAATCTCGGCACGGGCTGGCCGCCCATCCTCAAATCATAGAATTGGGCAATGAAAACGGCTTCGGCTTTTTCAACTTCATCCCGGTATTTTCGACATAACGGGTTGTCTGCCAGTGTCGTATCCACCCAAACCAAACACTCCGAATCGAGGGACAGGATTTTGGCTTTCCACCCTTCCCGGCTGCCGACATAATCCAGAAAACCCCGCAGGTGTCCGGCGTGCGAGTCGCCGAGGGTCAGGACGGTTTCCGGAAAATGATTTTCCGCAGCAAGGGGCGCGCCGGGCAACGGGCGGAGGTGTTCCTGTTTCAATATCCCCCTTGCGTACAGGTTGTAACCGACAAGTATCAGGGACGGGGCGAGATAGAGGCAGAAAAATGCCTTTTTGAAGGTCATCTTCCGTTTTCTAAGCGGCTGTTCAATCAAATAATAGCTCAACAGGGAAAATCCGGCCGTCAATGCGGCAACCGCCGATACGGCAGGCAGTCCGAGCTGTTTGTCGCCTGTAATGTAATGGGCGAAGGCAATAAAAATCCAATGGTACAGGTATAGGGAATAAGAGATTTTGCCGACAAATACGATGGGGCTTGCCGACAGGATGCGGGTCGGAAGTGTCCCGTATTGCATACTCCGGATAAGCAGTGCCGTCAGCAGGCAGGGAAGGAGCAGGGTCATTCCCGGGATAAACGGATTGTGTTTGTCAATCACGAACAGGCAGGCAAGCAATGCGCCGAAGCAGAGTAATGAAAGCAACTGCCGTTTTCCGCTTGCTGTTTGCCGTCTGCCGTTTTGCGTTTGCCCGTAAACCGCCAGCAGCGAACCTGCCAACAGCTCGGGAAACCTCAGTGTCGAAAGGTAATAAGTATTGGGTTGGTTGAGGATGTCGGTATAAAACCTGCTTGGCAAAAACGATGTGGCAGTCAAAATCAGAAATAGGATGATGCTGATGTTACGCAGCACCCGTAGCGATTTGGTTTTTTTGCAGCAAAATATCAGCAAAAGAGGATACAGGAGGTAATACTGTTCCTCTACCGCCAAAGACCAGATATGCAGTACGGGGTTCTCGTCGGCACTCAAATCGAAATACCCCTGCTGAAACCCCAGATAAATATTGGACAAGAAAACCGCAGAAAGCTCCACGGTTTTCCGCATTTGGTTGAAATCTTCGTAAAGGAAGATTTGAGAGGCAATCACCGAAGCCAGCGACACGGCCGCGATAAAGGCAGGGTAAATCCGCTTAATCCTGCGGGTATAAAAACCCCGGAAAGAAAAAGAACCGTTCTGTATTTCAGAAAGAATGATGCCGGTAATGAGGAATCCCGAGATGACAAAGAAAATGTCCACCCCCAAAAACCCTCCGGGCAGCCAGCGGTCATTCAGGTGGAAAATAATGACGGAGAGCACGGCAACGGCCCGCAATCCGTCAATTTCAGGCCTGTATCGGACAGCTTGCATAAATATCGCCCCGTATGTCCCGTTATCTTAAAAATGCCGTCTGAACGCGCGTTCAGACGGCATCGGTTTCAGTAAACGCTCAAATCCGTTTCGCCAACGCTTCAGCCTTACCCACATACAGTGCGGGGGTCAGCTCAAGCAATTTGGCTTTGGCTTCTGCCGGAATTTCCAACGACTCGATAAAGAGTTTCAACACTTCAGGCGTAATGCCGTCTTTGCCGCGCGTCAGGTCTTTCAGCTTCTCATAAGGATTGGCTACGCCGTAACGACGCATTACGGTTTGAATCGGCTCGGCGAGCAGCTCCCAAGTAGCGTCCAAATCGGCGGCAAGCGCGGCAGGGTTGGGTTCGAGCTTGTTCAGACCGCGCAGATGGGCGGCGAAACCCAACACGGCATAGCCCACGCCTACGCCCATATTGCGCAATACGGTGCTGTCGGTCAGGTCGCGCTGCCAACGGGAAATCGGCAGTTTTTCGGATAAGAAGCCCAATACGGCGTTTGCCATACCGAGGTTGCCTTCGGAGTTTTCAAAGTCGATCGGGTTGACTTTGTGCGGCATGGTGGAAGAACCGACTTCGCCTGCTTTGACTTTTTGTTTGAAGTAACCCAAAGAAATATAGCCCCAAACATCGCGGTTGAAGTCGATCAGAATCGTGTTGACACGGCTGATGGCTTGGAAGAATTCCGCCATATAGTCGTGCGGCTCGATTTGAATGGTGTAGGGGTTGAAGGTCAGGCCGAGGCTGATTTCAACGAAGTTGCGGCAATGGGTTTCCCAATCCACATCGGGATAAGCGACCATATGGGCATTGTAGTTGCCGACTGCGCCATTGATTTTGCCGAGGAACTCTTGCGCTTGCAGGTTTTTAAACTGGCGTTGCAGGCGGTACACGACATTGGCGATTTCTTTACCCAGTGTGCTTGGTGTAGCAGGCTGGCCGTGGGTGCGGCTCATCATCGGGACGGCAGCCAACTCATGCGCCATGCCGGTCAGTTTTTCGATGATTTCGGCCAGTTTCGGCAGCAAAACAGCCTCACGCGCTTCTTGCAGCATTAAAGCGTGGGACAGGTTGTTGATGTCTTCGCTGGTGCAGGCAAAGTGGATGAACTCGCTGGCAGCTGCCACTTCAGGCACGCCGGAGAAGCGTTCTTTAAGCCAATATTCAATGGCTTTGACATCATGATTGGTCGTGGCTTCGATGGCTTTGACGGCGGCCGCGTCTTCCAATGAAAAGTTTTCAATCACCGTGTCGATTTCGGCAAGCGTTTCGGCACTGAAGGGCGGCACTTCGGCAATCTTCGGCTCGGCGGCGAGGGCTTTGAGCCAGTTTAATTCGACTTTGACGCGCGCTTTCATCAGGCCGTATTCGGAAAAAATCGGGCGCAATGCTTCAACGGATTGGGCATAACGGCCGTCTAAAGGGGAAAGCGAGGCGATGGGGTTGATCATTTCGGCATCCTGTTCGGGAAAGACATCAAAAATTGTTAAATTGTTTGCAATTATACATCACTCTCAGGACGCTATGCCGTCTGAAGCCCGTGTTCCGACAGATACGCAACGATTTCGTCTTCATCGTCCGATATGGCAAACAAAGAGACCGCCCCTTCGGAAATCAGACCGCGCGCCAAAAGCTGCGCGTTTATCCACTCCGCCAAGCCCGACCAAAACGCCTTTCCGACCAAAACAATCGGACGCGGCGGCACTTTGCCCGTCTGCACCAAGGTCAGGATTTCAAACAATTCGTCCAGCGTCCCGAAGCCGCCCGGCATCACGACATATGCTTGGGAATAGCGGAAAAACACCGCCTTGCGTTCGGCAAAACGGGAAAACCGCAAGGCGATGTCCTGATACGGATTCGGTTTCTGCTCGTGCGGCAAAACGATGTTCAGCCCCACCGAAACCGACTTCCCTGCAAACGCGCCCTTGTTTGCCGCCTCCATAATCCCCGGCCCGCCGCCCGAAATGACGGCAATGCCCGAATCCGACAGCCGCCGCGCCAGACGGCAGGCGAACGCATAATCCGCATGATTCTGCGGCGTGCGCGCGCTGCCGAAGATACTGACTGCCGGAAACACGCCCGCCAATGCTTCGTCTGCCTGCCTGCGTTCGGCATCATAACGTGCCTGCTCCGGCACACGGTTTGTATTCTCCATTCCATCCTCCGTTCAAAAACAGCGATTGTACACCGTCAAAAACGTATAGTGGATTAACAAAAATCAGGACAAGGC
>NZ_KV815414.1:17842-19981 GCF_001814225.1 Neisseria sp. HMSC070F02
GAATCGTTCTCTTTGAGCTAAGGCGAGGTAACGCTGTACTGGTTTTTGTTAATCCACTATAACGCAAGCACCGCAAAGACGCGCCAACCCTCTCCCAACCTTTTTTCAGACGGCATTTTCGGTAATCTGCTAAAATCGCCCGCTTGAGTTTCCACAGAAAAATCCGAAAAATGAATATTTTTTACGAAGAGTCCGGCCAATTCAAAATCGCCGCCATCATCCAAAAAAACGATGCCACCTACCAAGTCGATACCCCACACGGCAAACGCACCAAAGTGAAGGCGAACAACGTCTTTGCCGAGTTTGACGGCGATATGGCGGCGTTTTTGGAAAACGCGCAGGCACAGGCGGCGGACATCGACACCGATTTATTGTGGGAAGTATGCGGCGAAGAGGAATTTACCGCCGAAGCCATCGCCGAAGAATATTACGGCCATGCGCCGACCAAAACCGAGCTGGCGGCAACTTTGATTGCGCTTTACGCCGCGCCGATGTATTTCTACAAAAAAGCCAAAGGCGTGTTCAAAGCCGCGCCCGAAGAAACCTTAAAACAAGCACTTGCCGCCATCGAACGCAAAAAACAGCAAGACGCGCAAATCGACGCTTGGGCGGAAGCCTTGAAACGCGGCGAGATGCCGTCTGAAATCGCGGCGGATTTGAAAACCATCCTGCACGCTCCCGACAAGCAGTCGCTGACCTACAAAGCCTTTACCAAAGCCGCCGACGCGCTGAAAACCTCTGCCTACGAATTGGCGAAAAAAACGGGCGGCATTACGTCCATTCCCCAATACCTGCAAGACGGGTTTGAAATCAAATACTTCCCTAAAGGAACAGGCTTCCCCGACCTTGCCCTTCCCGAAATGCCCGACCTGCCCAAGGCCGACGTTACCGCCTTTTCCATTGACGACGAATCGACCACCGAAGTGGACGACGCTTTAAGCCTGACCGACTTGGACAACGGCACGAAGCGTGTCGGCATCCACATCGCCGCGCCGTCACTTGCCGTTAAACCGGGCGACAAAATGGAAAAAAACATCATGGAACGCTTGAGCACGGTTTATTTCCCCGGCGGCAAAATCACGATGCTGCCCGAAAACTGGATTGCCGCGTTCAGCCTTGATGCAGGCGCACACCGCCCTGCCGTCAGCATTTATTTCGATGTGGACGGCGAGTTCAACGTCGGCGCGCCGACCTGCAAAATCGAAGCGGTCAACATCTCCGAAAACCTGCGTATCCAAGCCATCGAACCGCATTTCAACGCCGAAGCGGGCTTGGACGAAGCGGGCGAAATGATGTTCGCCCACCATCAAGACCTGATTTGGTTTTATCAATTCGCCATCACCCTGCAAAAAGCGCGCGGCAAATACGAGCCCAACCGTGCGCCGCAATACGATTACAGCATCGAATTGGATAAAGAAGACAACGTATCCGTCGTCCGCCGCGAACGCGGCTCACCCATCGATACGCTGGTCAGCGAGATGATGATTCTTGCCAACAGCACTTGGGCACAAATGCTCCATGACAACGACCTGCCCGGCCTCTTCCGCGTCCAACCCACCGGAAAAGTACGCATGAGCACCAAATCCGAGCCGCATATCGGCATGGGCGTGCAGCATTACGGCTGGTTTACCTCGCCGCTGCGCCGCGCCGCCGACTACATCAACCAAAAGCAGCTGATCAGCCTGATAGACGACACTGCCGAGCCGCTGTATCAAAACAGCGATGCCGAGCTTTTCGCCGCACTGCGCGACTTTGATGCCGCCTATACCGCCTACGCCGATTTCCAACGGCAGATGGAAGCCTACTGGAGCCTTGTGTACCTGCAACAGCAAGGTACAAGCGAGCTGACCGCGACCATCCTCAAAGAAGACCTCGTCCGCATCGAAGGCCTGCCGCTGGTCACGCGCGCAACCGGTATTCCGTTTGACGCGCTGCCCAAATCGCAGGCATTGTTTAAAATTACCGGACTCGACCCGGAAAAGCAGTTTGTCTCGCTCAACTACATCAAGGCAGTCGCACCCGCGGGTACAACGGCAGGCAATGCCGTCTGAAGCCCGATACGGCAAACTCCGGCAACAAAAAACGGACGGCAAAAAGGCAAGATAAAATGTTATATAAATGTAAAATCAAAAAGTTAGA
>NZ_KV815415.1:0-14538 GCF_001814225.1 Neisseria sp. HMSC070F02
ATTTCGTTAACAGACTATTTTTGCAAAGGTCTCCCACTGTAAAAACGGAGAAGGACAGAAGACGGCAGTAAGGTTTGCCGTCCTCTTTTTCAAGTTGCGGTGGAATGCCGCTTGAAGGTGTTTTCGGCTTGTAATCAGACGCGGGCGTTGTCCAGCCGCTCTCTGAAGTTTTCCAAATTTACGCCTGCCGCTTGGGCGCGGCGGATGATTTCGTCAACCGGCATACCTTCTGCCGCCCGGCGGAAGCCCCACAGGAGGGAGCAGCGCGTACCGGTCCGGCAATAGGCAAGGACGGGAGATTCGGCTTGTCCGATGAGTTGGCGGAAGGTTTCGACATCGTGTTTTTGGATGTCGCGTGCGGTAACGGGTTGGTGATGGAATCCAGTAACGCCTGCTTGTTCCAGCCACTGTTTGATTTGGGCGAAGTCGGGTTGCGATTCTTCTTCGCGGTCGGGGCGGTTGCAGATGACGGTTTTGATGCCCAGTTGCGCGATTTGTTCCGCATCGGCTTTGGTCAGTTGCGGAGAAATATAGAGGTGTTCGTCAAGTTTCAGAATGGCCATTTTGTTTCCTTTACTTTGCGGTTGTTTTTCAGACGGCATTTTGTGTGCAATGCCGTCTGAAAGTTTAACCGAACAACCAGTTGTCCAACAGGTTCCGGTCTGTGATATGTAGGATGGCAGTATCCGCTGCCGCTGCCTGAACCGTCAAGACGGTTTGACGCAATATGCCGGCACGGAAGAAGTGGATATTGATTTTTGCATTGACGTGGTATCGGGCCCATTGTGCGGTAAAGTCGGTGCAGGCATAACCGTCTAAAGCAATGATTTTGTCTTGCGGGCACAGTGCCGCAGATTCCGCGCTGCCGCTGTTGAAGACATGGGTCAGGACGATGTGGTCGGTGTTTTGTTTGAAACGTGCGCCAAAATCGCCTGCCGGCGGGACGGGGCAGATGTGTTCTGCGTATCCGCCGCCGTGTTGTCGGGGAAGTGGCAGGAAGGTCAGTCCCACGCCTGCGGTTGCCAGGCATTCGGCAAGCGGCAAATCTTCGGTACTGTATAACGCTTTTTGGAAAAAATCTTCCAAATCCAAGCCGGTAATTTCCTGACAGCGGATTTGCCAGTGTTTTTCCGGAATACCCGAGTGTGTGTCCCTCCACTCCCGATAGAGTTTGTCCATTAACGTATCGAGAGAATGTCTGCCGTTGCTTCGGTTGCGTATTATCAGATCAAGGCACAATGCGGCAAGCGCGCCTTTCTGGTAGTAGCTGACGATGGCGTTGGGGCTGTTTTCATCCGGTTTGTAAAATTTGTTCCACGCGGTAAAACTCGATTCCGCCAAGGTCTGCCTCAAACGGCCGCGGGTTTGTTGTACGCGCGTAATGCCTTGTGCCAGCAGGTTTAAATAAGATTCGGGCGAGATGGTGCGGCTGCGTGCCAAAAACAAATCGTCGTAATAGGATGTAATACCTTCGAATGCCCATAGTTGTTCGGTATAGTTTTCTTTGTCGAGGTCATAAGGGACGAACGCGGCAGGTTTGATGGATTTGACGTTCCACGCGTGAAAATATTCGTGGGAGAAAAGTCCGAGCAATGTGGTGTAGGTATCGTCGGCATCGGTCATACCGTACGGCGGAAGGCTGTGGCGGTCGGCGAGCAGGGCGGTGCTGTCGGTGTGTTCCAAACCGCCGTAAATATGGTCGCCGACGTGGAGCAGGAACAAATATTTTTGAAACGGGGCAGGGGAGGAAAACACCGCCAGTTCTGTTTCGCAGATTTTTTTGATATCCGAAACCAGCCTGTTGCGGTCGAAATCGGGATATATGCCGCTTAAGGCAATTGTGTGCGGAATGCCTGCCGCCTCAAAATCTAAAAATTCAATCAAGCCCATCTCGACAGGTCGGTCAATCAATTCGGCATAAGATGCCGCCTGAAAGACAAACCTCCCTGTTTCCGGCAGCGTTGTGGCAATACGCCATTCGGACGGAATACCCGTCAATTCCAAGCGGTGCGGCAGCGTTTCCGTTCCTTCGACTTTCAAAAACAGGCACGATCCGTCAAAAAAACCGCGTTCTGTCGTCAGGAAAGAACCTCGAACCGACAAATCGAATGCATATACGGTGTAGCGGATTTGCCACTCGCCGCGTACGGCGGCAGCGTGCCAGCGGTTTTTTGCAATTTGTTCGAGCGGCATGGACGTGCCGTTACAGGATGCATGGATAGAAGTGATGTGGCGGGAAAAATCCCGAATCAGATAGCTGCCCGGAACCCAGTTTGGCAGGCTTATTTCTATAGGAAGATCATCATCTTGTGTGAATGTCAGCAGGATGTGCCACTCGTGGTCGAGAGGGGACGGGGTTATTTTATAATGAATCATAACTATCAAATATATCGTTAAACGGGATGGATTAAATACCTTTAAAATGCAGCTTAACCTACATCAATAAAGTGCCACAAAAAGGGAAAATTGGAAACAAAAGCAATGGCGGTCGGGTTGTAATTTATTATAACAATATGATTTATATGTAATAAAAAACAGATTAAGCAAAGGGCTCGCCGGCGGCGCGAATGTAATTCCGCTTGGCGTAATAAGGCAGATATGTTAAATTTAGAAAAAATTACGCTTGCCCGGATTGCACCTTAAACAGGCTGCGGAAGCGGCAGGATAAAAATCTTTATTCCCATAAATTCATGGAGACTCTCATGGACACACAAACTTACAACTACAAAGTGGTGCGCCAGTTCGCCATCATGACTGTAGTTTGGGGGATTGTGGGTATGTTGGTCGGCGTTATCGTCGCCGCCCAGCTTTTTGCTCCTGCCCTCGACTTGTCTAATATCGGACCTTGGTTCCACTTCGGCCGCCTGCGTCCGCTGCACACCAATGCGGTTATTTTCGCATTTGGCGGTTGCGGCCTGATCGGCACATCATACTACGTTGTCCAACGTACTTGTAATACCCGTCTTTTCGGCGGTTGGCTGCCGGCATTTACCTTTTGGGGCTGGCAGGCGGTAATCGTTGCCGCCGTCGTCAGCTTCCCTATGGGTTGGACTCAAGGTAAGGAATATGCCGAACTGGAATGGCCGATCGATATTCTGATTACTTTGGTTTGGGTGGCTTACGCCATCGTATTCTTCGGTACGATTGCCAAACGTAAGATTAAACATATTTACGTTGCCAACTGGTTCTACGGCGGCTTTATTTTGGCGGTCGCACTTTTACACATCGTCAACAATATCAGCATCCCGGCAGGGTTGATGAAGTCATACCCCGTCTATTCCGGTGCGATTGATGCTATGGTTCAATGGTGGTACGGGCATAACGCCGTGGGCTTCTTCCTGACTGCCGGCTTCTTGGGTATGATGTACTATTTCGTACCCAAACAAGCAGCCCGCCCCGTTTACTCCTACCGCCTGTCCGTCGTTCACTTCTGGGCGTTGATTTTCACCTATATGTGGGCGGGTCCGCACCATCTTCACTACACTGCGCTGCCTGACTGGACGCAATCTTTGGGTATGGTTCTGTCTTTGATTCTGTTCGCACCCTCTTGGGGCGGTATGATTAACGGCATCATGACCTTGTCCGGCGCGTGGGACAAACTGCGTACAGACCCGATTCTTAAATTCCTGATTGTATCCTTGTCCTTCTACGGTATGTCTACCTTTGAAGGCCCGATGATGTCGATTAAAACGGTCAATGCATTGAGCCACTATACGGACTGGACCGTCGCGCACGTTCATGCGGGTGCGTTGGGCTGGGTAGGCTTTGTAACCATCGGTTCCGTCTATTACATGATTCCCCGTCTGTTCGGCAAAGAACAGATGCACAGCACCAAGCTGGTAGAAGCACATTTTTGGATTGCGACCATCGGCGTGGTTCTGTATATCGCTGCCATGTGGATTGCCGGTGTGATGCAGGGTTTGATGTGGAGTTCTTTGAACGATGACGGTACGCTGACCTACTCGTTTGTCGAATCCGTAAAACGCACCATGCCTTACTACGTGATCCGTTTTGCAGGTGGTTTATTGTATCTGAGTGGTATGTGCATTATGGCGTACAACGTGTACCGCACAGCCATCGGTGGTAAAGCAGTCGATGCCGAAATCCCTGCGGTTTCCCAAACACAGCACCACTAAAATACTAAGAAAGATAGGCTACCAAAATGAAATTACAACAATTGGCTGAAGAAAAAATCGGCGTTCTGATTGTGTTCACGCTGCTTGTAGTCAGTGTCGGTCTGTTGATTGAAGTTGTGCCCTTGGCCTTTACCAAGGCGGCAACACAGCCGGCACCGGGCGTGAAGCCTTACAATGCCTTGCAGGTTGCCGGACGCGATATTTACATCCGTGAGGGCTGTTACAACTGCCACTCTCAAATGATTCGTCCGTTCCGTGCGGAAACCGAGCGTTACGGTCATTACTCTGTTGCCGGAGAGTCGGTTTACGACCATCCTTTCCAATGGGGTTCCAAACGTACCGGTCCTGATTTGGCACGTGTAGGCGGCCGCTATTCCGACGAATGGCACCGTATCCACCTGCTGAATCCCCGTGATGTCGTGCCTGAGTCCAATATGCCGGCATTCCCATGGCTTGCACGCAATAAAGTCGATGTCGATGCAACCGTTGCCAACATGAAGGCTTTGCGTAAAGTAGGTACTCCTTACAGTGATGAGGAAATTGCGAAAGCGCCTGAGGCTTTGGCAAACAAATCCGAGCTGGATGCTGTAGTCGCCTATCTGCAAGGATTGGGTCTGGCTTTGAAAAACGTAAGGTAACATCATGGATATTAACGGTATTCGCGCTCTTTTCACGGTATGGATCTTTATCTGTTTCCTGTTGGTACTCTATATCGTCTTCAACAGGCGGAATAAGAAAAACTACGATAATGCCGCAAACAGCATTTTTGATGAAAACCAAGATGCGCAAGATAAGAAAAGCGAAAACCGTTAATATTGTGATAACGGAGCAAAACAATGAACACAACATCCCAATTTACCAGTAATTTCTGGAATATATATATTGCAGTTATTGTCTTACTGAGCTTTATCGCTTTGGCTTGGCTGCTGCTGTCTCAAAATGTTGTCAAACGTCCGAAGAAGGGCGAAGAAGTACAAACTACGGGTCATGAGTGGGACGGCATTGCCGAATACGACAATCCGCTGCCCCGCTGGTGGTTTTGGCTGTGTGTTTTGACGTGGCTGTTCGGTATCGGTTATTTGGTTATGTATCCGGGTGTCGGCGACTACAAAGGTCTGCTGAAATGGACCAGCCATAACCAATATGAAAAAGAGGTCAAAAAAGCCGATGAGCAATACGGCAAACTGTATGCCAAGTTTGCGGATATGCCGATTGAAAAAGTGGCAAAAGACCCTCAAGCCAAGCAAATCGCCCAAAACCTGTTTAACACTTATTGTATCCAGTGCCACGGCTCTGATGCTAAAGGCTCTAAAGGTTTTCCGAATCTGACCGATAGCGATTGGTTGTGGGGCGGTGATCCCGATAAAATCCACGAGACCATCGAAAAAGGCCGTGTTGCGACTATGCCTGCCTGGGGTCCTGCTTTGGGCGAAGAAGGCGTGAAAGACGTTGCCCATTATGTGATGTCCCTTTCAAAACCCGAAGGTCAGTATGATGAGGAACGTGCCGCGCGCGGACAAGCCTTGTTCAGCGGTCCGCCTGCCAACTGTTTCACTTGCCACGGCGATAAGGGACAAGGTATCCAAGGTTTGGGTCCGAACCTGACTGATGACGTGTGGTTGTGGGGCGGTACGCAAAAATCCATTATCGAAACCATTACCAACGGTCGCAGCAGCCAAATGCCCGCTTGGGGACATTTCTTGGATAAAGACAAACTGCATATTATGACTGCTTATGTATGGGGTCTTTCCGATAAAGACGGTAAAGCTCCGGTGAAAAAAGCCGAGCCTGCACCGACTCCCGCACCGGCGGCAGAACCCGCAGCCTCTGCTCCTGCAGAAGCAGCACAAGCCGCGTCCGAAGCCAAACCTGCCGCAGCAGAACCTAAAGCCGAGGAAAAAGCTGCACCTGCTGCCAAAGCGGACGGCAAATAGGTTTATGAAACCGTTTGTGCCGCCTGCCATGGCAATGCGATTCCGGGTATTCCCCATGTAGGCATCAAAGCCGATTGGGCCGACCGCATCAAAAAAGGCAAGGACACGTTGCACAAACACGCGATCGAAGGTTTCAATACGATGCCCGCAAAAGGCGGTCGCGGCGATTTGAGCGATGATGAGGTTAAAGCTGCGGTTGACTATATGGTCAACCAGTCAGGCGGCAAATTCTAACTTGACTGAGTTTCCGATATTATCGGTTATGAAAATCCAGATTCAGTATTGAATCTGGATTTTTTGTTTTAACGGGCATCCGGTTTTAAACGCAGACTGCCTATTTGTTGTAATGAATTTTGACTTTAGTCATAAAGAATTAGTCTTTATTGTTTATAATCGCGCATCATCACGATAGCCCTATTTTCAAAAGGACGATTAATGGATACACAAATCAAAACTGAAGCCGACAATCAGAGCAACCGGCGTTATCTGACCGTTTGGCGGTGGCATTTTTATGCCGGTCTGCTGGTTATGCCTTTTCTTACCCTGCTTGCCGTTACGGGTTTGGGTATGCTGCTGTTTGCCAATATTACCGGTAAGGAGGGCGAGCGGATTCATGTTGTGCCGCAGGCAACGGTACAACCTCTGTCTGTTCAGGCGGAAGCGGCACGCAGTGCCGTTAATCCGGAAACTTCGTCCGTCGTTCAGTATATTGCGCCGCGTGCCGATGATATGGTTGCCGTGTTCCGTGTCAACAATGAGGGCAAGGCAACGATGGTCGCGGTCGATCCTTATACGGCAAAAGTGGTCAACACCATGCCGCGCAATCAGGGTTGGTATCACACGATGGATGAAATCCACAGCGATATGATGCTCGGTTCGACAGGCGATTATCTTTTGGAAACGGCTGCATCGCTGACGATTATCATGATAATCAGCGGTTTGTACCTTTGGTGGGTGAAACGGCGCGGCATCAAGGCGATGCTGCTGCCGTCAAAAGGCAGGGCGCGTTCTTGGTGGCGGAATCTGCACGGCACGTTTGGAACTTGGGTGTCGTTGATTTTGCTGTTGTTCTGCCTGTCGGGTATTGCTTGGGCGGGTATTTGGGGCGGCAAGTTCGTACAGGCTTGGAGTCAGTTCCCTGCCGGTAAATGGGGTGTCGAACCGAACCCCGTTTCAGTCGTGCCGACCCACGGCGAGGTATTGAATGACGGCAAGGTTAAGGAAGTGCCGTGGGTTTTGGAGCTTACGCCTATGCCTGTTTCAGGGACGACTGTGGGCAAAGACGGCATTAACCCTGACGAGCCGATGACATTGGAAACCGTCGACCGCTTTGCGCGGGAAATCGGTTTCAAAGGGCGTTATCAGTTGAATTTGCCCAAAGGCGAGGACGGCGTATGGACTTTGTCGCAGGATTCTATGAGTTACGACATGATCAGCCCGTTTGCCGACCGCACGGTACATATCGACCAGTACAGCGGCAAAATCCTTGCCGACATCCGTTTTGACGATTACAACCCGTTCGGCAAATTTATGGCGGCAAGCATTGCGCTGCATATGGGGACTCTGGGCTGGTGGAGCGTGTTGGCGAACGTCTTGTTCTGCCTTGCCGTCATTTTTATCGGTATCAGCGGCTGCGTGATGTGGTGGAAACGCCGTCCGACCGGAGCGGTGGGCATCGTTCCGCCGGCGCAGAAAGTCAAGCTGCCGGTTTGGTGGATGATGGCATTGCCGCTATTGGCAATCGCACTGCTCTTCCCGACCGCACTGCTTGCCATTGCCGTGATTTGGCTGTTGGATACGCTGCTGTTGTCGCGGATTCCTGTTTTGAGGAGATGGTTTAAATGACCAAATGCCGTCTGAAAGGTTCAGACGGCATTTTGTTTGAAGGCGGACGGGGGAAAGGCTATATAATCCCGAATACTTTTCCGCAACTTTTGTCGAAATCATGTTTTATCTGTATCAATCCAACCGTCTTGAAACGCTGGCGGCATTGTTTGCCCGCATTCAAAAAGTCAAACCGCTGAAATCGGCTTTACAGCCCGAACAGATTATTGTGCAGAGTCAGGGGATGCGCCGCTATCTCAATACCTGCCTCGCCCGCGATTTGGGCGTGGCGGCGAATTTGTCGTTCAGCCTGCCCGCCGGCCTGACGTGGAAGCTGATGAAAAAACTGATTCCCGGTATTCCGGAACTCCGCCCGTTTGCACCCGAAGTCATGCGCTGGCGGCTGCTGGATTTGTTCCGCAGTGAAGCATTCCGGAATACGGCAGAATTTGAAGATGTGAGGAATGTGCTGCAAGACTATCTGGGCAGCGGCGAATCGGCAGATTACCAGCTTGCGGGACAGCTTGCGGACATATTCGACCAATACCTCGTGTACCGTCCTCAGTGGATAGACGCTTGGCAGCAGGGCAGGCGGCTCGGTTTGGGCGACGACGAAATCTGGCAGTCCAAACTGTGGCGTTACCTCGACGATGGCAGGCAGAGCGCGCCGCACCGTGTCGCGTTGTGGGAAAAGCTGCTTGCCGCGTTGGACAAGGATAAGCTGCCCGAGCGTTATTTCGTGTTCGGCATTTCCACGATGGCGCCGATGTATCTTCAGCTTTTGCACAAGCTGTCCGAACATTGCGATGTGTTCGTGTTCGCACTCAATCCGAGCGGGATGTATTGGGGCAACGTCATCGAAGCGGCGCAAATCCTCAAAGGCGGCGGCGATCCCGATTTAACTCAGGCAGGGCATCCGCTGCTCGCCTCATTGGGCAAGCAGGGGCGCGACTTTTTCGACTTTTTGAACGAAATGGAAATAGAAGGAGAAACGCCGGTATTTGAAGAAGGCGGGCGCGATACGCTTTTGCACGCCCTGCAAACCGATATTCAAAACCTGAAAATGCCGTCTGAAAATGTGGGAAGCGTCAACACGGGCGACGGCTCGATACGCATCGTCTCCGCACACAGCCCCTTGCGCGAATTGCAGATACTCAAAGACAAGCTGTTGAAAATTCTGCATGAACATCCCGATTGGCAGCCGCATGATATCGCCGTATTAACCCCGCACATCGAATCCTATACGCCTTTTATCGAAGCCGTGTTCGGACAGGCGCAGCCCGGTGCGCAGGCATTGCCGTATTCCGTTTCAGACGTGAAAATCAGCCGCCGACAACCGCTGTTTCATGCTTTGTCATGCCTGTTCGACTTGTTGGAAAGCCGATTTGAAGTCGATAAAGTGCTTGTGCTTTTAGAAACCGCACCCGTGTTGCGCCGTTTCGGACTGACTGAGGACGATTTGCCGCTTTTGCACGACATGGTTGCCGATTTGAACGTCCGCTGGGGTTTGGACGGAGAAATGCGCGGCGGCACGGATCAGCTGTTTACCTGGAAGCAGGCGGTAGAACGCATGATATTGGGCTGGATGCTGCCCGAAGGCGGCAATCCGATGTGGCAGGATGTCAGCGCGTGGTATGCCGACGTGAACCAAACCGCCCTGTTCGGACGTTTTGCCGCCCTCCTCGAAACCCTGTCGGATATTGTACGGATATGGCAGCAGCCCGCAACGATCGGCGAATGGGTGGCGCGTTGCCGGGATTTGCTTGAAACATTGTTCCAAGCTGAAGCCGATGACCAAAAGTCAGTCCAAAACCTTGAAAACGAATGGGTCAAATGGCAGGCGGAAACAGAATTGGCGCAATTTTCCGGACAGTTGCCGCAACAAACCGTCATCCGCCACATCCGCCGCTTTCTCGACAGCGAAAGCGAGGCAGGCTTTTTACGCGGCGGCATCACCTTTTGCAGTATGGTGCCGATGCGGAGCCTGCCCTTTAAAGTCATCTGTCTGTTGGGTTTGAACGACGGAGATTTTCCCCGCAATACCAAAGCCGCCGTATTCGACCTGATTGCCAAACATCCCGCCAAAGGCGACCGCGCCCGTCGCGATGACGACCGCTACCTGTTCCTTGAAGCTCTCATCAGCGCGCGTGAAATCCTGTATTTGTCCTACATCGGGCGCGATATCCGCAAAGACGAAGAGCTTGCCCCGTCTTCGCTGTTGGGCGAACTCATCGATACCGTTGCCGCCATGACCGGCACAAACAGCCGCCAACTTGCACAAAACCTGATAGAACAGCATCCGCTGCAAGCCTTCTCGCGCCGATATTTTCAAGAAGGCGGACGTTCAGACGGCATATTCGGCACGCGTACCGACTACGCCGCCGCGCTCGGACAAACGCCCGAACCGCCGCAACCCTTTTTCGACCAACCCGTAGAAAACGCCGAACCTGTTGCCGAAATCGGACAGGACGAATTTATCCGTTTCTGGCGCAACCCCGTCAAAGTATGGCTTCAGCAGCAGCTTGCGTGGAGCGAACCCCATATCGGCGAAGCCTGGGAGCCTGCCGAACCCTTCGAGCCGCAACACGCCGATCAAATCGCCGAAACCTACATCGAAGCACGGCGCGAAGGACGGGATTTTGCCCAAACCGCCGCCCGCATCGGGGCGGAAAGCCTCCTGCCGTCGGGAGAGTTGGGCAGACTTTGGCAGCAGAACTTCCAAACTGCTGCCAAACAAATCGACACGGCGGTTTTAAACAGCCCCAAACTGCCACCGCTTTCATATGCCATACCGTCGGACGGGCAAATCCTGAAAGGCAGCTTGGGCAATCTGTACCGCTGCGGACAAGTGTTTTACGCCTACGGCAAACCCAACGCGCCGCAACGTATCGCTTTTCTGCTGGAACACCTGATATTTTGCGCCGTTATGCCGTCTGAAGCCGAAACGCGGCAAACCTTTATCGTCCAATCCGGAGAAACCGAAATATTGGCGGAAATCGCGCAAGACAGGGCATTGCAGCTATTGTCGGAATGGATGGCGTTTTTCAATATCGGGCAAAACCGCCCGCTGCCGTTTTTTGCCAAGACCTCGCTTGCCGCTGCCGAAGCGTTTGCCCAAAAACAAGATTGGGAAGCCGCCCTGAAAAAAGCCCAAACCGCCTATTACGGCAACAAAGTCAGCAAAGGGCAGAAAGACTATACCGAAGTCGCCCTCGTGTTCGGCAACGCAAGCCAAAACCCACTCGAACAACCCCTGTTTGAAAACCTCGCCCGCCTGCTTGCCGACACGCTTGCCGCAGCGGAAAAAAGGGAAGGGGCCGGAGCAGCCTGACGGGATGGAAAGGCAAATGCCGTCTGAAAACAGCAAAAAGGTTTTCAGACGGCATTTTGTTTATCGTGTTTAAGGTGCGGGATAGAATGTGGGCGCGCCGGGACCGACGGGCAGGCCCAAAACAAATACCCAAATGCAGAATAAGGCAATCCACGCAATCAAGAAGAAAGCGGAATACGGCAACATCATAGAAATCAGCGTACCCACGCCCGCATCTTTTTTGTATTTGATCACCGTCGCCATAATCAGCCCGAAATAACTCATCATCGGCGTAATAATATTGGTAACGGAATCACCGATGCGGTAAGCGGCTTGAATGACTTCGGGCGCGTAGCCGGCCAACATCAGCATAGGGACGAAAATCGGCGCAGTTACCGCCCATTGCGCGGAGGCGGAGCCTATCATCAGATTGATAAAAGCACAAATTAAAATAAAACCGATAAACAACACGCTGCCGCCCAAGCCGACTTCTTTTAAGAACGTCGCCCCTTTAACGGCAATATATTGCCCAATATTCGTCCAATTAAAAAATGCGACAAACTGTGCGGCAAAAAAGATGATGACCAAATAAAGCCCCAGAGTACTCATCGATTCGGCCATCGCATTAACGACTTCCTGTTCGCCGCGCAAACTTCGGGTTACCCGGCCATAAACAATGCCCGGCAGTGCAAACAACAAGAAAATAAAAACAACAATTGATTTTAAAAACGGCGAACCGGAAACCAATCCTGTTTCAGGATGACGCAAAATACCGTCGGCAGGGACGATGCTCCAAGCCAATAGGGCGGATAAGGCAACAAACACCACGCCAGCCCAAATTAATCCTTTATATTCCAAAGGCGTGATTTCATTGGAATGTCGAATGTCTTTTTCTTCTTGTGACAAATCTGATTGATAAGGGCCCAATTGCGGTTCGACGATTTTTTCAGTAACAAAATAACCAATCAAAGCAATCACAAACGTACTGGCTACCATAAAAAACCAGTTGGCTTCAGGGCCTACGACGTAGTCGGGATGGATGATTTGCGCCGCCTGTTGGGTGATGCCTGCCAAGAGCGGATCGATTGTGCCTAAGAACAGATTGGCCGAATAACCGCCCGAAACGCCGGCGAAAGCCGCAGCCAAACCGGCAAGCGGATGGCGGCCGAGCGAATGAAAGATGACGGCGGACAAAGGGATTAGGACGACATAGCCCAATTCAGAAGCGGTATTAGATAAAATCCCTGTAAAAACAACCATAAAAGTAGTGAGTTTGCGTGGAGATTTTGTGAGCAATAAGCGCATTAATGCGGAAATCAAGCCCGATTTTTCCGCAATCCCCACGCCCAATAAAGAAACCAACACCGTTCCCAACGGCGCGAAACCGGTGAAATTTTTAACGGTATGCGTCAGGATTTTGATCAAACCGTCGGCATTGAGCAGGCTGACAACGTAAATCAAACCGTCATCGGCACGTCCTTTCGCACCAACAGGGCGCGGATCGGGGACGGATAGTCCGAAATACGCACCGACGGCAGAGGCAATCAGCAATAACACAATGAAAATAATAAAAAGCGTAACCGGATGCGGCAACATATTGCCCAGCCATTCGACTGTGCGTAAAAATCGCCCGTCCCGTTGCGTATCGGTTTGACTCATCTGCTTCTCCTTAAAAAAAATATATTGAGTGCATTAAATTTTTGAATGTAACATGAAGTGTTTTGTAAGCAAACTAAAATAATCGTATATGTATATAACCGTAATAGATTAAAACAGAAAATGCCCACATCGTTATTCTCATAAAGGCGGTAATCCGAAAACTTGACGTTAAAGCCTTATCAGGAATGACTGGAACTCAAAAAAACGGATTCCCGCCTGCGCGGGAATGACGGGATTTTCGGTTTTTGTTTGCAAGAATGCCGGAGAAGAATGCAGTTTACATTTTGAATGGTATTGTTATTAATTGTAAATAAATATTGGAAGGTAAATGATATGAAAAATGAAATTCAAAAAATTATGGACAAATATGATCCCTGGCATGAAGATGATTTTGAGTCGTATGAAGACATTGCCAGAGATGTATCGCTGATGACAGATAAAACGTTCATTGAACATTATTTGTTAGAAGTTTATTCAGAAGAAAACGGACATTTTGACCAAGAGAATGTCCATGCAATGATAGAAGAAATTAAAAATGCAATTTAGTGAATATGAGACCTTTGCAAAAATAGTCTGTTAACGAAATTTGACGCATAAAAATGCGCCAAAAAATTTTCAATTGCCTAAAACCTTCCTAATATTGAGCAAAAAGTAGGAAAAATCAGAAAAGTTTTGCATTTTGAAAATGAGATTGAGCATAAAATTTTAGTAACCTATGTTATTGCAAAGGTCTCAATATGTATTTTTAGAAGAAGGCTTTGTGTCATTTTGATGCCGTCTGAAAGGGTTTGTTCGTTTCAGACGGCATTGTTACCAAGGCTTGATTATTTCCGGCGCAGGTCGGGATGGTTTTCCAAGTTGTCCATCATTATCCCGATGATGCGCGGGGCGGTTTTGCCCAAATCGAAACGTTCGCAGGAAGAGAACCACCGCCAAATCAGCCCGCCCAAGGTTGATTTGATGAAGATAACTGCCGTTTCCTTGTCCAAATCGTCAGCCAAATCCTGATTTTCCACCGCTTCGGTCAAAACGGCGGTAATTTTCTCGCGCCAGATTGCCTGATGCTTGCGGGCAATGGCGATAACGGCGGCGTTTTGCTCCGTGTGTTCGCATTTTAAAAACAGGATGTTGTGGAATTTGTAGTAGATGTCGTTGCTTTGCAGCCGCTCGAAAAAGTGCAGCAGCGTGTGGCGGAATACCGCCCAAGACCCTCCTTCGGCATCTTCGGTATCTTGCGCGATGCAGTTTTCGATGTCGTCGCAGATACGTTGGAACAGCGCGTCGAACAAGTCTTCCTTATTTTTGAAATGCCAATAGAGCGCGCCGCGCGTTACGCCGGCGGCTTGGGCGATTTCGTTGAGCGAGGTGCGCGCAATCCCTTTGCGGTAAAAGGTTTCCAAGGCGGCAAGCATCAGGTGTTCTTTGGTTTTCAAGGCTTCGGTTTTGGTTTTTCTCATAATGGCGTTTTCGTTTCGGGTCGGTTTGATGAGGGCGGATTATAAAAAAGACTTTGTAACCATGCAATCGTGTATGTATAATGAAACCCATGAAATTGAGACTACATCTCAACTTTGAAAACAGGCATAACCTGCTTTGCAACCCGTTCGAACATTCGGGTATCAAAGCAGGCGGTTTTTATATCCTGAAATATAGTGGATTAACAAAAATCAGGACA
>NZ_KV815415.1:14638-21584 GCF_001814225.1 Neisseria sp. HMSC070F02
AACGCCGTACTGGTTTTTGTTAATCCACTATAAGAATGCCTGTTGATTGGCAAAACCCTTTACATCAAACCAGACAGATAGGATAAATAATGGCTTTTTATGCTTTTAAGGCGATGCGTGCGGCCGCGTTGGCTGCCGCCGTTGCATTGGTACTGTCGTCTTGCGGTAAAGGCGGAGACGCGGCGCAGGGCGGGCAGCCTGCGGGTCGGGAAGCACCGGCTCCCGTCGTCGGTGTCGTAACCGTCCATCCGCAAACCGTTGCGTTGACCGTCGAGTTGCCGGGACGTTTGGAATCGCTGCGTACCGCCGATGTCCGTGCGCAAGTTGGCGGCATTATCCAAAAACGCCTGTTCCAAGAAGGCAGTTATGTCCGTGCCGGACAGCCGCTGTATCAGATCGACAGTTCCACTTATGAAGCAAATCTGGAAAGCGCGCGCGCGCAACTGGCAACGGCTCAGGCAACGCTTGCCAAAGCGGATGCGGATTTGGCGCGATACAAGCCTTTGGTTGCCGCCGAAGCCGTCAGCCGGCAGGAATACGATGCTGCGGTAACGGCGAAACGTTCTGCCGAGGCAGGTGTCAAAGCAGCACAGGCGGCGATCAAATCTGCCGGCATCAATCTGAACCGTTCGCGCATTACCGCGCCGATTTCCGGCTTTATCGGTCAGTCCAAAGTTTCCGAAGGTACGCTGTTGAATGCGGGCGATACGACCGTGCTGGCAACCATCCGCCAAACCAATCCGATGTATGTGAACGTTACCCAGTCTGCATCCGAAGTGATGAAATTGCGCCGTCAGATAGCCGAAGGCAAACTGCTGGCGGCGGATGGTGTGATTGCGGTCGGCATCAAATTTGACGACGGCACAGTTTACCCTGAAAAAGGCCGCCTGCTGTTTGCCGATCCGACCGTCAACGAATCGACCGGTCAGATTACCCTGCGCGCCGCCGTACCGAACGATCAGAATATCCTGATGCCCGGCCTGTATGTGCGCGTGCTGATGGACCAAGTGGCGGTGGATAACGCATTTGTTGTGCCGCAGCAGGCGGTAACGCGCGGTGCGAAAGATACCGTGATGATTGTGAATGCCCAAGGCGGTATGGAACCCCGCGAGGTAACGGTTGCGCAACAGCAGGGTACGAATTGGATTGTTACGTCGGGTCTGAAGGACGGGGACAAGGTGGTTGTGGAAGGCATCAGTATCGTCGGCATAACGGGTGCGAAAAAGGTAACGCCTAAAGAATGGGCGCCGTCTGAAAACCAAGCCGCCTCGCCTCAATCCAGCGTTCAGACGGCATCTGAAGCCAAACCTGCTTCTGAAGCGAAATAAGGAAGGCATCGATGGCTAAATTTTTTATCGACCGCCCTATTTTTGCGTGGGTTATTTCGATTTTCATTATTGCGGCGGGTATTTTCGGCATCAAAAGCCTGCCGGTTTCGCAATATCCGTCCGTCGCCGCCCCGACCATTACTTTGCACGCCACTTATCCGGGTGCGTCCGCGCAGGTAATGGAAGACAGCGTGCTTTCCGTGATCGAGCGGAATATGAACGGCGTGGAAGGTTTGGATTATATGTCCACTTCTGCCGATTCGAGCGGCAGCGGCAGCGTGAGCCTGACCTTTACGCCCGATACCGACGAGAACCTGGCGCAGGTGGAAGTGCAGAACAAGCTTTCCGAAGTATTGAGCACGCTGCCAGCAACCGTCCAGCAATACGGCGTAACCGTATCCAAGGCGCGTTCCAATTTCCTGATGATTGTGATGCTTTCGTCGGATGTGCAGTCAACCGAAGAGATGAACGACTACGCGCAGCGTAATATCGTTCCCGAGTTGCAGCGTATCGAAGGCGTGGGGCAGGTACGCCTGTTCGGCGCGCAACGCGCGATGCGGATTTGGGTTGATCCTAAGAAACTGCAAAACTACAATTTGTCGTTTGCCGATATCGGCAGCGCGCTGTCCGCCCAGAACGTCCAGATTTCAGCGGGTTCTATCGGTTCGCTTCCCGCCGTTCGCGGACAGACGGTTACGGCTACCGTAACGGCGCAAGGGCAGTTGGGTACGGCAGAAGAATTCGGCAACGTCATCCTCCGCGCCAATACCGACGGTTCTAATGTTTACCTGAAGGATGTGGCAAGGGTCGGACTGGGTATGGAAGACTATTCTTCCTCAACCCGTCTGAACGGTGTAAATACCACCGGTATGGCGGTGATGCTGTCCAACAGCGGCAATGCGATGGCGACGGCAAAGGCGGTTAAAGAACGCATGGCGACGTTGGAAAAATACTTTCCTCAGGGTATGAGCTGGAAAACCCCTTACGATACTTCCAAATTCGTCGAAATTTCGATTGAAAAAGTGATTCATACTTTAATCGAAGCGATGGTGCTGGTGTTTGTCGTAATGTATCTCTTCCTGCAAAACATCCGTTATACGCTGATTCCGACCATCGTCGTACCGATTTCGTTGTTGGGCGGTTTCGCCTTCATCTCTTATATGGGCATGTCGATTAACGTACTGACCATGTTTGCGATGGTTTTGGTCATCGGCATCGTGGTCGATGACGCGATTGTGGTGGTTGAAAACGTCGAGCGCATTATGGCGGGTGAAGGCTTGCCGCCCAAAGAAGCGACCAAAAAAGCGATGGGTCAGATTTCGGGCGCGGTCATCGGTATTACCGCCGTTCTGATTTCCGTGTTCGTACCGTTGGCGATGTTCAGCGGGGCGACGGGCAATATTTACAAACAGTTTGCCCTGACGATGGCGTCATCAATCGCATTCTCCGCTTTCCTTGCGCTGACCCTTACCCCTGCTTTGTGTGCCACAATGTTGAAGACAATCCCGAAAGGGCATCACGAAGAGAAAAAAGGTTTCTTCGGCTGGTTTAACAAGAAATTCAATAGTTGGACGCACGGTTACGAAGGCCGGGTTGCCAAAGTGCTGCGTAAGACTTTCCGCATGATGGTTGTCTATATCGGTTTGGCGGTTGTGGGCGTGTTCCTGTTTATGCGCCTGCCGACTTCATTCCTGCCGACCGAAGACCAAGGCTTCGTCATGGTCAGCGTGCAACTGCCTGCAGGAGCGACCCAAGAGCGCACCAATGCGACTTTGGCGCAAGTTACCCAACTGGCGAAAAGCATTCCTGAAATAGAAAACATCATTACCGTTTCCGGCTTCAGCTTTTCGGGCAGCGGTCAGAATATGGCGATGGGTTTTGCCATATTGAAAGATTGGAACGAGCGTACCGCGCCCGGCAGCGATGCCGTTGCGATTGCCGGCAAGCTGACGGGTATGATGATGGGGACGCTTAAAGACGGTTTTGGCATCGCCGTCGTCCCGCCTCCGATTCTGGAGTTGGGCAATGGTTCGGGCCTGAGCATCAACCTGCAAGACCGCAATAATACCGGCCATACCGCATTGCTGGCGAAGCGCAACGAGTTGATTCAGAAAATGCGTGCCAGCGGTTTGTTTGACCCCAGCACCGTCCGTGCTGGCGGTTTGGAAGACTCGCCGCAGTTGAAAATCGACATCAACCGTGCCGCCGCGGCGGCGCAAGGCATTTCGTTTGCCGACATCCGCACCGCATTGGCAAGTGCGCTGAGTTCGTCTTATGTCAGCGACTTCCCGAACCAAGGCCGTCTGCAACGCGTGATGGTGCAGGCCGACGAGGATGCCCGTATGCAGCCTGCCGATATTTTGAACCTGACCGTGCCGAACAAATCCGGCGTCGCCGTACCGCTTTCCACCATTGCTACTGTTTCTTGGGAAAACGGTACGGAACAGAGCGTACGCTTCAACGGTTATCCTTCGATGAAGCTGTCCGCTTCGCCTGCAACCGGCGTTTCCACCGGGCAGGCTATGGCGGCGGTTCAAAAAATGGTTGACGAATTGGGCGGCGGTTACAGCTTCGAATGGGGCGGACAGTCGCGCGAAGAGGCAAAAGGCGGCTCGCAAACCCTGATTTTGTACGGTTTGGCGGTTGCAGCCGTATTTTTGGTACTTGCCGCGCTTTATGAAAGCTGGTCGATTCCGCTGGCGGTCATCCTTGTGATTCCGTTGGGTTTGATCGGTGCGGCTGCGGGCGTAACCGGGCGCAACCTGTTTGAAGGACTGTTGGGCAGCGTTCCCTCGTTCGCCAACGACATCTACTTTCAAGTCGGTTTCGTTACCGTGATGGGTTTGAGTGCGAAAAATGCGATTTTGATTATCGAATTTGCCAAAGACCTTCAAGCGCAAGGGAAAAGCGCGGTTGAAGCCGCTTTGGAAGCAGCCCGCCTGCGTTTCCGTCCGATTATCATGACCTCGTTTGCCTTTATTTTGGGCGTGGTTCCCCTGTATATTGCCGGCGGTGCAAGTTCTGCCAGCCAGCGCGCCATTGGTACAACCGTATTCTGGGGGATGCTCATCGGCACGCTCTTGTCGGTGTTCCTTGTTCCGCTTTTCTATGTGGTGGTGCGCAAATTCTTCAAAGAAACCGCGCACGAACACGAAATGGCAGTAAAACACGCTGCCGAAGCGGGCATCACCGGTTCGGACGACAGCCAACATTAAGCAACCATGCCGTCTGAACGCCCACGGGTTTTCAGACGGCATCAGGACTTTTTTATGGATACTACATTGAAAACCACCTTGACTTCTGTTGCAGCAGCCTTCGCATTATCCGCCTGCACCATGATTCCCCAATACGAGCAGCCCAAAGTCGAAGTTGCCGAAACGTTCAAAAACGATACCGCCGACAGCGGCATCCGCGCCGTCGATTTGGGTTGGCACGACTATTTTGCCGACCCGCGCCTGCAAAAGCTGATCGACATCGCACTCGAGCGCAATACCAGTTTGCGTACCGCCGTATTGAACAGCGAAATCTACCGCAAACAATACATGATTGAGCGCAACAACCTCCTGCCCACGCTTGCCGCCAATGCGAACGGCTCGCGCCAAGGCAGCTTGAGCGGCGGCAATGTAAGCAGCAGCTACAAAGTCGGACTGGGTGCGGCATCTTACGAACTCGATCTGTTCGGGCGTGTACGCAGCAGCAGCGAGGCGGCACTGCAAGGCTATTTCGCCAGCACCGCCAACCGCGATGCGGCACATTTGAGCCTGATTGCCACCGTTGCCAAAGCCTATTTCAACGAACGTTACGCCGAAGAAGCGATGTCTTTGGCGCAACGTGTTTTGAAAACGCGCGAGGAAACCTACAAGCTGTCCGAATTACGTTACAAGGCAGGCGTGATTTCCGCCGTCGCCCTACGTCAGCAGGAAGCCCTAATCGAATCTGCCAAAGCCGATTATGCCCATGCCGCGCGCAGCCGCGAACAGGCGCGCAATGCCTTGGCAACCCTGATTAACCAACCGATACCCGACGACCTGCCCGCCGGTTTGCCGTTGGACAAGCAGTTTTTTGTTGAGAAGCTGCCGGCCGGTTTGAGTTCCGAAGTATTGCTCGACCGTCCCGATATCCGTGCTGCCGAACACGCGCTCAAACAGGCAAACGCCAATATCGGTGCGGCACGCGCCGCCTTTTTCCCATCCATCCGCCTGACCGGAACCGTCGGTACGGGTTCTGCCGAATTGGGTGGGCTGTTCAAAAGCGGCACGGGCGTTTGGTCGTTCGCGCCGTCTATTACCCTGCCGATTTTTACCTGGGGTACGAACAAGGCGAACCTTGATGTAGCCAAGCTGCGCCAACAGGCACAAATCGTTGCCTATGAATCCGCCGTCCAATCCGCATTTCAAGACGTGGCAAACGCATTGGCGGCGCGCGAGCAGCTGGATAAAGCCTATGACGCTTTAAGCAAACAAAGCCGCGCCTCTAAAGAAGCGTTGCGCTTGGTCGGCCTGCGTTACAAGCACGGCGTATCCGGCGCGCTCGATTTGCTCGATGCGGAACGCAGCAGCTATTCGGCGGAAGGTGCGGCTTTGTCGGCACAACTGACCCGCGCCGAAAACCTTGCCGATTTGTACAAGGCACTCGGCGGCGGATTGAAACGGGATACCCAAACCGACAAATAACCGGTCGGGCAATAAAATGCCGTCTGAAACGATAAGGTTTCAGACGGCATTTCTTTCTTTATAGTGGATTAACAAAAACCAGTACGGCGTTGCCTCGCCTTAGCTCAAAGAGAACGATTCTCTAAGGTGCTGAAGCACCAAGTGAGTCGGTTCCGTACCATCTGTACTGTCTGCGGCTTCGTCGCCTTGTCCTGATTTAAATTTAATCCACTATATGTTTGACGGTTGCGGTCAGGCTGCGCGGCGTGCCGTAAACGTGAATGTCGGGCATGGTGCGGTAGCGTTTGTTGAACACGTTTTCAAAGTCCAAACCGATGCGTGTGGATTTTCCGATTTTGTAATGCGCGGTCAAATCCAGCGTGGCGTAGGGGCGTTGGGTCAGTGCGGCTGCGGCGGCAGGGAAGAAACCGCCATACTCGCCGGCATCCCGAAGCCGAATACGGCAACGGCAAGCGCAATCAGCAGCGTATAAAGCCCCGCCTGATAGCCTTTCAGCTTCAGGACGGTCAGCGCGGCAAAGAAAAAGACGATGGGTAAGAGTGCGGCGGCGGCAGTCAGATACAGGCTGCCGCCGATTGCCGTGTAGTTTTGAACCCAAGTTTCCATAATTGAACATCTCCGAAAATATTTTTCTAATCGTCGGCAATAGTGGTCAAACCAATTAAAGCAACGTTGCATTACTTTGCGAAACTTTAATATTTAGGTCAATATATTTTTGGGCGGTTCGGCAGATTTGAATCGGAGCTTTCGTTTAAATCCTGTCAAAACAAATATTTGCATGAACAAAAATTGTAGTTTGGTGTAGTTTTTTCTTGTGTTTCGGGGGCGGTGCGAGGTAAATGCCGTTGACGGCGGGAACGGCGTGTCATTAGAATCCGCCCTGATTGGTCAGTCCAATTTGATGTTTGATGTATAGTGGATGAACAAAAACCAGTACGGCGTTGC
>NZ_KV815415.1:21684-32223 GCF_001814225.1 Neisseria sp. HMSC070F02
TGTCCTGATTTTTGTTAATCCACTATATTTCGGAAGGGTTCTGCAGGGAATCTTTATAAAGGAGGAGTGATGAAACTGGTAAGGCCTCAGAAAATCAGCGATCAGGTATTGTCGGTATTGGAGGAGCGCATTGCGGAAGGGGTTTACGCGGAAGGGGGCAAGATTCCGCCCGAACGCGTTTTGGCGGAAGAGTTCGGCGTTTCGCGCCCGTCGGTCAGGTCGGCATTGAATGTTTTGGTCGCCCGTCAGGTTTTGGAAGCGAGGCAGGGAGACGGTTATTATGTTTCGGTCAAGCCGCAGCAGGATTTTTTGCAAAGTTGGCAGGAGCTTTTGGGCAAGCATTCCAATTGGGAACAGGATGTTTTTGATTTCAGTTGCCACATCGAGGGCTGTATGGCGGCATTGGCGGCAGAACGCCGCACGGATGCCGATTTGAAGCGGATTGGGTTTTGGCTTGAAAAGTTTGAGGAGGCGTGCGAAAGCGGCAATTTGGAACATCAGAGCGAAGCTGATGTCAGCTTTCATCAGACGATTGCCGATGCGGCGCACAATTTGTTGTTCAGCCATTTGTCGGGCGGTTTGTTGAAAATGCTGTACCGGCAGACGCGCAGCAGCCTTATTTATCTGAATCAGGAAGAAGATCCGCGTCCGAAGCTGATGGCGCAGCACCGTGTATTGTATGAGGCAATATCAAACCGCCGGCCGGGCGAGGCTTCGGAGGCGGCAAAGGCACATTTGAATTATGTGGCGAGCAGCATCTTGAAAGACAGGGAATATCAGAGCCGTAACCGCCACGCAGATACTTTGGCGCAAAACGATTTGAAGCGCGTGCAGGATTGGGAGGTATGAATACCGTTTAGACGGTCTGGCATATTCGGATGTATCGGTATAGTGAACTAAATTTAAACCAGTACGTCGTTGCCTCGCCTTAGCTCAAAGAGAACGATTCTCTAAGGTGCTGAAGCACCAAGTGAGTCGGTTCCGTACCATCTGTACTGTCTGCGGCTTCGTCGCCTTGTCCTGATTTTTGTTAATTCACTGCTGACCAATCATTATCCGCCAGATAAAGTATTCTGCTTCATCCTTGTCTATTTCCAGCAGGAGAAAGCCAACCACTTGCTTATCCCAATAGATTGCCCTCGGAAACACATCTTCATTTTCCCGGTAGAGCCATGCGTCAGCTAAAGAGCGTACATTTGGAGCCACAAAACGTGCTCGTTCATCAGCTTCAGATATTTTCAAATCCAGCACTGCCTGAAAACTGCTCTCATCTACTAATTTCAGCTCAATCATTTTTTCTCCTTTTGAATAAATAGGGTTTTGAGGTGATTAAAGACTAATCTAACTCATATAAAAGGTAGTTATCAAAATTTATGATTCCTTTGAGGTAATCTCGGTCTGCTTTAGACAACTCAAATTCTGGAAAAGTCGCAATTAAACTGGACAAATAAAAATAATTCGGGTGCCTACGATAAGAAAAACCTGCTTGACCGAATTTCCCTTGACAAAAATCATAGGCAAGTTTCAATTCTTGACTTGTGACACCGTCTAAAATTTTATCTAACTCTGAAAGCTGACTTTTATCAGTATTTTCTATCATAGCTTTCACTGTATTTACTAAAACAAAAAGAAAATCATTAGTATTATCCAGTAGGATTGGTCTGTTAGATAACTTATTCTTTAACTCCATATAGTATTGGTCCATAATCATTTCTTCCTCTCCACTCCCAAACTATCCAACAATTCTGGATACAAATAGTATCACCCGATTTGAACGGGCGGATAAGGAAATGCCGTCTGAACAGCATTTGCGGTTCGGACGGCATTTTGTTTGCGGAGCGGCGGCGTTTGCTTAGAAGCCTTGCGCCAGCATCGCATCGGCAACTTTGACGAAACCGGCAATGTTCGCACCATTGACGTAGTTTACTGTGTCGCCGACTTTGCCGTATTTCAGACAGGATTCGTGGATGCTTTGCATGATGCCGAACAGGCGTTGGTCGACTTCTTCACGAGTCCAAGACAGGCGGATGGCGTTTTGGCTCATTTCCAAACCTGAAGTTGCCACGCCGCCGGCATTGGAGGCTTTTCCCGGGGCGTAGAGGATGCCGGCTTTGATAAATTGCTCGACCGCGCCCAAAGTCAACGGCATATTCGCACCTTCGGCAACGACGTAGCAGCCGTTTGCCAACAGGGTTTTGGCGGCTTCTTCGTCCAATTCGTTCTGGGTCGCGCAGGGCAGGGCGATTTCGGCGGCGACGCCCCACGGTTTTTGTTTTTCAAAGTATTGCAGACCTTGCTCTTTGGCGTAGGTGGCAACGCGTTCGCGGCGGACTTCTTTCAATTCGATCAAGGCGGCGAGTTGCGCTTCGGTCATACCGCTGTCGGGGAAGAGGACGAAGCCGTTGGAGTCGGAAACGGTCAGTACTTTCGCACCCAGTTGGATGGCTTTTTCGGCGGCGTATTGCGCCACATTGCCGGAGCCGGAAATCAGGACGCGTTTGCCTTCAAAACTATCGTTGCGGGTTTGCAGCATCGCTTGGGCGAAATAGACGCAGCCGTAGCCGGTCGCTTCGGGACGGATGAGGCTGCCGCCCCATTCCAAACCTTTGCCGGTCAGGACGGAAGAAAACTCGTTGCGGATTTTTTTGTATTGTCCGAACAGGTAGCCGATTTCGCGCCCGCCTACGCCGATGTCGCCGGCCGGAACATCGGTGTCCGCGCCGATGTGGCGGTAGAGTTCGGTCATAAAGGCTTGGCAGAAGCGCATTACTTCGGCATCGGATTTGCCTTTGGGGTCGAAGTCGGAACCGCCTTTGCCGCCGCCCATAGGCAGGGTGGTCAAGGCGTTTTTGAACACTTGTTCAAAAGCGAGGAATTTCAATACGCCCAAATCGACGGTCGGATGGAAGCGCAGGCCGCCTTTGTAAGGACCGATGGCGGAACTCATTTGCACGCGGTAGCCCCGGTTGACTTGGACTTGCCCTTTATCGTCCTGCCAGGTTACGCGGAACATCACGACGCGTTCGGGTTCGACGATGCGTTCCAGCAGGCTTTGCTGGGTGTATTTCGGATTTTTTGCCAAAAACGGATCGAGACTCATGAAGACTTCTTCAACCGCCTGATGGAACGGCTCCTGATTGGGATTGCGTTGTTTGAGGTTGGCAAACAGGGTGTTCAGGTCAGTCATTCGGATACTCCTTTTGGTTGATAGTGTACTAATGGGAAAACAAATTTGTAGGTGGGAATATAAACCTATTTTTTTCTGATGCCAAGCCCGATTTGGCAAAAATTGTTGACATTATTTTTTCCATGTTTTCGATGTTTGATGTTTGTTGCCGATAATCAATCAATAATCATAAATTAATTTCGTAAATAAAAATATTATTGAAATTTTATTCTAAGTAATTAAACTAGATTTTCTGATTCCAATCAAGGTAATTTTGTTTTCCCACCGGGTTTTACTGTGGAAAAGGACTGAAATTGCCAACAATCCTGCCTGCCTGTATCCGTGTTTTGGGCATTATCCGGAAATGTTACAATATGCGCCGTTTAATTTGATGAAAGACTGCTATGAAAGCCTATTTGGACTTGATGCGCCACGTCCTCGACAACGGTACGGACAAATCAGACCGCACCGGTACGGGCACGCGCTCCGTATTCGGTTATCAGATGCGTTTTGACTTGGGCAAAGGTTTTCCGCTGCTGACGACCAAAAAGCTACATCTGCGCTCGATTATTCACGAGCTGCTTTGGTTTCTCAAAGGCGATCCCAATATCAAATATCTGAAGGACAACAATGTTTCCATTTGGGACGAGTGGGCGGACGAAAACGGCGACTTGGGACCGGTTTACGGCTACCAATGGCGCAGTTGGCCCGCGCCCGACGGACGCCATATCGACCAAATTGCCAATGTGGTGGAACAAATCAAGAAGAATCCGGACTCGCGCCGCCTGATTGTGTCGGCGTGGAATCCGGCTTTGGTCGATGAAATGGCATTGCCGCCCTGCCACGCGCTGTTTCAGTTTTACGTTGCCGACGGCAAACTGTCCTGCCAGCTTTACCAGCGCAGCGCGGATATTTTCCTCGGCGTGCCGTTTAATATTGCCAGCTACGCGCTGTTGACGATGATGATGGCGCAAGTGTGCGGATTGGAGGCGGGCGAGTTTGTCCATACGTTTGGCGACGCGCACCTGTACCGCAACCATTTCGAGCAGGCCGCATTGCAGTTGGAACGCGAACCGCGCGCCTTGCCTGTGATGAAAATCAATCCTGAAGTCAAAGATTTGTTTGCCTTCAAATTTGAAGATTTTGAGTTGGAAGGCTACGATCCGCATCCGCACATCAAGGCGGCAGTGTCGGTCTGAGGAGGGGTATATGGACAGGCATTTCGGGCGCAGGCGTTTTCTGACGGTTGCCGCCGTTGCGGCGGCGGGCGCGGCGGTTTCTTTCCTGCCGAATCCTTTTGCCGCCGATGATGAAAAACGCAATAAAGATGAAAAACGCAATGAAAATGTGTTCTTCTGGAAAGGTGTCGCGCTGGGTTCCGGTGCGGAGCTGCGCCTGTTCGGTGTGGACGACAGACAGGCGGCGGATTTGGTCAACAAGGTTTTGGCGGAAGTGGCGCGTTTGGAAAAAATTGTTCAGCCTTTACCGTGAAGACAGCCTGATCAGCCGCCTGAACCGTGACGGTTATCTGACTTCGCCGTCGGCGGATTTTTTGGAACTGTTGAGCCTGTGCCGCGATATTCACGCGCTGACGGAAGGCGCGTTCGATCCGACAGTGCAGGTTTTGTGGAAACTGTATGCCGATTATTTTTCCGCCCATCCCGATGCGGAAACGCCGCCGCTGGAGAATAGCGTGAAGGAAGCCCTGAAGCGGGTCGGCTTCGGCAAAGTCTCGTTTGACGACCGTGAAATCCGTTTTACCGAAAAGGGTATGGGTTTGTCCTTGAACGGCATCGCGCAAGGCTATATCACGGACAAGGTTGTTGCGCTGCTTAAAGCAAACGGCGTGCCTGCCGCGCTGGTCGATATGGGCGAAATCAGGGGATTTGATACAAACGGTAAACGGACTTGGAATGTCGGCATCCGCAATCTGGACGACGAAGAAGGCGTGTTGGCAAATATCACGATGAAAGACAAGGCGTTTGCCACTTCGGGCGGCTATGGGACGGTGATGGACAAGGCGGGCAGGTTTACCCATTTGTTCGATCCGCGGACCGGCGCGGGTACGCCGCGTTATAAAAGCATGAGCGTGATGGCGGATGATGCGGCGGTTGCCGATGCCTTGTCGACGGCGTTTTCCATTATGGATTTGCCCTTGATACGGTCGGTTGCCGAAAGCAGGCGGCTTAAGGTTTGGCTGGTCATGCCGGACAATATAGTGGATTAACAAAAACCAGTACGGCGTTGCCTCGCCTTAGCTCAAAGAGAACGATTCTCTAAGGTGCTGAAGCACCAAGTGAGTCGGTTCCGTACCATCTGTACTGTCTGAGGCTTCGTCGCCTTGTCCTGATTTTTGTTAATTCACTATACTTTGAACGAAATAGGCTGAACCTGAAGCAAAAATGCCGTCTGAAAGGCTTTCAGACGGCATTTTTGCTGTTTGGATGGCTTTTAAAGGATGTCCAAAGAATTGATGAAAACAATAATAATGGCAATCGGGGCGAGGTAGCGCAAGGTATTCAGCCACAGCAGCAACACTGCCCGTGGTACGGTGCTGCCCGCGCCGGCATCTTTTAACACAGACTGCCTGTCCTGAATCCAAGCGGTAAATACGGCAACGCTCAATGCGCCGACAGGCATGATGACTGCAGAAATAAGGTAGTCCCACAAATCAAAAATGGTTTTGCCGAAAACCTTAAACTCACCCCATACGCCGAAAGACAGCGCGGATGGGATGCCGACAATGAAAATAGCCGTGCCGATAAGCCAAGTATGTTTTTTGCGTTTGCGCTCGTCTTGGCGGATGGTTGCGGCAATGACCGTTTCCAACATCGAAAATGCCGAAGTCAGCGTGGCGAAAACGACCAGCAGCATAAATACCGCAAACAAAACCGTACCGAACGGCATCTTCATAAACACTGCGGGCAATACGATAAAAATCAATCCCGGCCCCTGGCTCGGTTCAAAACCGAAGGCGAACACCGCCGGAAAAATCACCAAACCTGCCAACAGCGAAACCAAGAGGTTCATCCACATAATCGTATGCCCCGAGCGGAACATATCCTGATCTTTTCCCAAATACGAAGCATAGGTAATCATAGCGGAAACGCCGATGCTCAAGGCAAAAAACGCCTGTCCCAAAGCCGTAATCATCGTATCGGCTTTAAAGTACGACCAATTCGGTTTGAGCAGGAAAGACACGCCCTCCATTGCACCCGGCAGCGTCAGCGAACGGATTGCCAGCGCAATAAAGAGGATAAACAGCCCCGGCATCAGATAACGGTTTGCCTTTTCAATGCCGTCTGAAATCCCGCCTTTGACCACCCAAACCGTAATCAGCATAAACAGTGCCTGATAGGACAGCGAACCTGCCGGATTGGAAATCGTTGTGCCGAACAGGGCTTCAAAGTCCGCTCCCGCATGGATTGCCCCCGTAAAACTGTGGACGACATAATTCAATACCCATCCGCCGACCACGCTGTAAAACGACAGCAAAACAAAGCAGGCGGTAACGCCCATGCGCCCGACCCAAAGCCATTGCGTACCCGGACGCAGAGCCCTGAAGGAATCGACGGCATTTTTACCGCCTGTGCGCCCGATATAAAACTCGGCAAGCTGGACGGGCAGGGCGACCAAGACGGTAAATATCAAAAACAGCAGGAAAAACACCGCGCCGCCGTTGGTGCCTGCCGTATAAGGAAATTTCCAAATCGCGCCCAAACCGATGGCCGAACCTGCCGCAGCAAGCACGAAACCGATTTTGGACGACCAAGAAGTATGGTTACTCATAAAATTTATTAAGAAATGTGAAGATAGTATAGTGGATTAACAAAAATCAGGACAAGGCGACCGAAGTGCAGACAGTACAAATAGTACGGAACCGATTCACTTGGTGCTTGAGCACTTTAGAGAATCGTTCTCTTCGAGCTAGGGCGAGGCAACGCCGTACTGGTTTTTGTTAGTCTACTATACATTGTAACAAAGCACTTGATGCGGCAGCACAAGCCGGGGAAGACGCTGCAAAACTTTGCCAATAGGCTGCGTAATATCGGGGGATATTGGGATTTTCTTATTTTTAAGGATGGATTCGGGGTGTTTCTTTCCAATGAACGAATATAATTTGGCGGTTTGTTGCATCAAAGGCTTTCAGACGGCATATGCCGTCTGAAAGCAGTTTATATTGCATCCAATAATTTGTCGGCGGTATGGTTGATGGTAAAACGGTTGGCGACGCATTGATGTCCTGCCGTTGCCAGTGCGTTTTTCGTTTCAGGGTTCAAGACGAGGCGTTCGATTTCGTCCGCCAAAGATTCAGGTGTCAGCCTGTCCAGCAGAATCCCCGATTGATGATGTTCGATAATTTCCTTTTGCGCCCCCAAAGTATTGGAAATCACCGCCGTTCGGCAGTACATCGCCTCGCATAATGACAAACCGAATGCCTCCGGGACGAGGCTGGGCAAAACCACGACATCGCTTTGGCGGTAAAACGAAGCAAGTTTTTCGGTAAACCCTTCAAAAGAAACAAATGGTTCTGCTCCTGAAGCAGATACGTCCCGCTTCAGGCGGCACATATAATCCGGATGTCCGTCCCCTGCCAATTTGAGCCTGATTTGAGGATATTTCCGATGCAGTATCACACAGGCTTCAATCAGGTTTTCCAATCCTTTTTCTGGACTGATCCTGCCGGCGTAGGCGACGGTAAAAAAACGGCTGTCGGGTTTTTCTTGAGAGGGAGGGAAGCGATCGGTATCGATACCGTTATGAACAATCCGGTATTTTTCTTTAAAGGGATTGTCGGCGGTTTGCACATCGTAAACCAGACGGGAAACGCAAATAAAGCGGTCGGTGTTTTTCTGTATCAGGCGGTGATAAAAATCAGTTTTGTTGGCGACAACATTATGTTTGACAAATATCAGGCGCACCCCGGTCAGTTTTTTCAAAAGTATGGATAAGGCGGCAATTTTGCCGGTGTGTATCATCAGGTGGGAAATGCGGTTTTTCCGGATAAAGCGGGTAAGTGCGTAGAGCGAAAACAGCCCGTTGAGCGTGTGAAGGCGCGTTGTGAAAACGGAAGAAACTTCGGAAAATCGCCTGTGCATCAATTCATTATTTTTATTGACGGCGGTAAACATTGTGCAGTCCCGAAGCCCCAATGCTTTTGAAACATCATAGACATATTGTTCGCCTCCACCCCAAATCTTGGCCGATACGATATTTAATATCCTGAATTCTTTTTCCATTTAAAATTTTCCGCCGGATTTGTACAGATAATATAGTTTGACATATTTAATCATCGTGTAATAGCTGTGGTTGACGGACATAATCCAACCCATTTTTCCATCAAGAAACCCTTTGTTCAGGATATAAATTTTGAAAAACCCCCAAATCGGGCGGAGGATAATGTCCCTAACGAAACGCACGGGCTTTCCCTGCTCTCGGTATTTTTTGGCTGAAATGGAAGTATATTTGTTGAACTTGTTGAAATATTGTTCCCAGTTGTCGTACGTGTAGTGGTACATAAAATGCTTCAGACGGCGTTTGGGGTAGGGGGTTTGTACGGTTTCGTGTACTTTGCCTTGCACCGAACTGTCTTTTTTCGGCATCAGACGGCATACGCTGTCGGGACGCATCGCGCCGTGTGTGGCGGGATGGTTGGGGAAAAGGTTGCGGCGTTCGACAAAATAGGCGGCATAATCGCCGGTTTGGACAATTTTTGAGATTTCATCAGATAGTTCCGGCGTGCAGCGTTCGTCTGCATCAATCAGGAAAACCCATTCTCCGCCTGCCTGTTCGATGGCAAATGTTTTTTGCGCTCCGAAATCCCCATTCAAATGCCGTCTGAAGACTTTTGCGCCCAAACCCTCGGCAATTTCGGCAGTATTGTCGGTGCTGTAGTCGTCGATAACGATGACTTCTTTATCGAAACGGCAACTTTCAATACATTCCTGAATGTGGTTTGCTTCGTTTTTGGCAACAATCAATACGCTGACTTTTTTCATTATCAAGGTTTCTCAAAGCATTTTGGTTTCACAGGGCGGCAAAAAAGCCCAAACATACGTCCGGGCTTGGGAATTGGTGGGTCCGGTGGGGTTCGAACCCACGACCAAGGGATTATGAGTCCCCTGCTCTAACCCCTGAGCTACAGACCCGTCAAGAGTAGGCGCGTATTGTATAGCATAGTGGTGGGATTGACAAACTTATTTCATCCGATGATTAAGACGCAGTTGCTTCCTCCGAAGGCAAACGACGAGCTGGCGGCAATGTGTTTTTCCGTTGTCTAGAAGCTGCCGCTGCCGGTCAGGTTAATGGCGGGCAGGTCGGGGTCGTTCTGCCCGTCCCAAAGCTGGGGCGGAAGTTTTCCTTCGGGATTGCTTTGCCGGTCGGCAAAGCCCCACGCGAACGCGGCTTCGATTGCGCCCGCCGCACCCAGCGTGTGTCCGGTTTGCGGCTTGGTGGACGTGCAGGGCGTATTGTTGCCGAAAACCGCTGCAACGGCACGGCTTTCCATACTGTCGTTGTGGTGCGTCCCGGTGCCGTGCAGATTAATCCAGCCGATGTCTTCGGGCGCAAGACCTGCGTGTTGCAATGCCGTCTGAAAGGCAAGGATTGCGCCTTGCGCGTCGGGGCGGGGCGTGGAAATATGGTAGGCATCGCTGTTGGCTCCGTAGCCGACGAGTTCGGCGTAAATTATCGCACCGCGCCGTTTGGCGTGTTCCAATTCTTCCAGCACGAAAATCCCCGCGCCTTCGCCGATGACCAGCCCGTCGCGGTTCGCGTCGTATGGGCGCGGGGTTTTTTCCGGTTCGCCGTTGCGGCGGCTGGCGGCATAAAGCGAGTCGAAAACATACACTTCGGACGGGAAAAATTCTTCGCCTCCGCCCGCCAGCATCATATCGGTCAGACCGTATTTGATGGCTTCGTAGGCATAACCTATGCCTTGGCTGCCGGACGAACACGCGCTCGATGTCGGGATGATGCGTCCTTTCAGTCCGAAAAAGATGCCGATATTGGCGGCGGCGGTGTACGGCATCATACGCACATAGGTGTTGGCACTGAAGTTGCGCGACATGCCGGTCAGCAACAATTCGCCTACATCGCCGATGTCTTTGGTGCTGCCGCTGGAAGAGCCGCAGGCAACGCCCATCCGTCCGTCGGTAATGCTTTCGTCCCCGAGCAAACCGGCATCCGTCAAAGCCTGCTCCGCCGCATCGACGCACAAATACGACACACGCCCCATACTTCTGAGCTGCTTGCGCGTCCAATGTTTCGGCGGCGCGTAATCCTCAATCGGCGCACCCAGTTGCGCTTCCAATTCGGGGAAACGTTCGTGCCAATCCACTATATTTTCGCAAGACGCGTTTTGCCTGATTCCA
>NZ_KV815416.1:0-428 GCF_001814225.1 Neisseria sp. HMSC070F02
AGCAACTGTATTTTTCACCCCGTCGGGCAAAAATACCAAAACTCAAATCAAGCCGTCCGGATACCGTTTTCGGCGGTATCGTTTTCGGCAAAATAATCACGCATCCGGGCATTCGATATCGTCAGCAGTTTGCGCATACATGCCGTAACGGCAACCTTATACGGCTTACCCTCGGACGGCAGGCGTTGGTAGAAATCCCGAATAAGCGGTTCAAAACGTGTCGCTGCCACGGTAGCCATATACAGTGCCTTACGCACCGCAGACCTTCCGCCAAAGCAGCGGCTTTTGAATTTGGTTTCCCCGCTCTCCCTCGGGTGCGGGGCAATGCCGGCCAAACTCGCTATCCGTTTGTGCGACAGCCGCCCCAATTCGGGCAGCATCGCCATCAGCGTAGCCGTCGTTATCGAACCGATGCCTTTGATTTGCTC
>NZ_KV815417.1:0-6143 GCF_001814225.1 Neisseria sp. HMSC070F02
GAGCTAAGGCGAGGCAACGCCGTACTGGTTTTTTATATCCAATGGGTGCGGCGTTTAATCATAATCAGGCAGATAGGGATAACTAATGCCGTCTGAACGACGAATGTTCAGACGGCATTTTTACCTTTGTGCTTATAAGGTGCTTAGTGCCTGATTAAAGGTTGCGCTTGGGCGCATCGCTTGTGCCGCTTTTTCAGGATTGGCGGCGTAGTAGCCGCCGATGTCGACCGCTTTGCCTTGTACGGCAGAGAGTTCTTCAACGATTTTGGCTTCGTTTTCCGCCAACGATTTGGCTAACGGCGCAAATGCGGCTTTCAATTCGGCATCTTTGTCTTGCGCCGCCAATTCTTGCGCCCAGTAGAGGGTGAGGTAGAAATGGCTGCCGCGGTTGTCGAGTTCGCCGGTTTTGCGTTTGGGCGATTTGTCGTTTAGCAGCAGTTTTTCGGTGGCGGCATCCAAAGTGTCGGCGAGGACTTGGGCTTTGGTGTTGCCGGTTTTTTGTGCCAAATGTTCAAACGATACGGCGAGCGCGAGGAATTCGCCCAAAGAGTCCCAACGCAAGTGGTTTTCTTCAAGGAATTGTTGGACGTGTTTCGGTGCAGAACCGCCCGCGCCGGTTTCAAACATACCGCCGCCGTTCATCAATGGAACGATAGACAGCATTTTCGCGCTTGTGCCGAGTTCCAAAATCGGGAACAAGTCGGTCAGGTAGTCGCGCAAGACATTACCGGTTACGGAGATGGTGTCTTCGCCGTTTTTCAGACGGCCCAGGCTGAACTTGGCGGCTTCTTCGGGAGCGAGGACGCGGATGTCGAGGCCGTTGGTATCCAGTTCGGCAAGGTAGGCTTTAACCTTGGCGAGCAGGCTCTTGTCATGCGGACGGTTTTCGTCGAGCCAGAACACGGCGGGCGTATTGCTCAGGCGGGCGCGGTTGACGGCGAGTTGTACCCAGTCTTTAACCGGAGCGTCTTTGGTTTGGCACATACGCCAGATGTCGCCTGCTTCAACGTCGTGCTGCATCAGGACTTTTCCTGCCGCATCAATGACTTGGACTTGGCCGTCGGCTTCGATTTCAAAGGTTTTGTTGTGCGAGCCGTATTCTTCCGCCGCTTGCGCCATCAGTCCGACGTTGGGCACAGTACCCATGGTTGTCGGGTCAAATGCGCCGTGTTCGCGGCAGAAGTCGATGGTTGCTTGGTAAACGCCGGCGTAGCTGCTGTCGGGAATCACGGCTTTGGTGTCTTGCGCTTTGCCGTCTTTATCCCACATACGGCCGGAGTTACGAATCATCGCAGGCATGGAAGCATCAACGATGACATCGCTGGGAACGTGCAGGTTGGTAATGCCTTTATCGGAATCGACCATCGCCAAATCGGGGTTGGCGGCGTAAACGGCGGCGATTTCGGCTTCGACGGCGGTGCGGGTGTCCGCATCCAGTTTGTCCAGATTGGCAAGCAGGTTGCCGAAACCGTTGTTGACGTTGACGCCTGCGGCGGCCAGTTTGCCGCCGAATTTTTCAAATACAGGCGCGAAGAATACTTTGACGGCGTGTCCGAAGATAATCGGGTCGGACACTTTCATCATCGTGGCTTTCATATGCAGCGAGAACAATACGCCTTTAGCTTTCGCGTCTTGCACTTGTTCGGCAAGGAAGGCGAGCAGGGCTTTTTTGCTCATCACGGTCGCGTCGGTGATTTCGCCGGCTTTCAGGGCAACAGGCGCGCGCAGCTCTTTTTTGTTGCCTTGTTTGTCGGTGAACACGATGGATACGGAAGTCGCATCGGGTACAGTAACAGATTGTTCGTTATGGAAAAAGTCGCCGCTTTGCATGGTGGCAACGTGGGTTTTGGAGTCTTTCGTCCATGCGCCCATGCTGTGCGGATTTTTTTTGGCAAAGTTTTTCACTGCTTTAGGCGCACGGCGGTCGGAGTTGCCTTCGCGCAGGACAGGGTTTACCGCGCTGCCTTTGATGCGGTCGTAGCGTTCGCGCACGGCTTTTTCTTCATCGGTTTGCGGGTCGGCGGGATAGTCGGGAACGGCAAAGCCTTTAGACTGCAATTCTTTAATCGCGGCAGTCAGTTGCGGTACGGATGCGCTGATGTTCGGCAGTTTGATTACGTTTGCATCGGGTTGTTTCACCAGTTCGCCCAATTCGGCAAGCGCATCAGGTACGCGCTGCGCTTCGGTCAGATATTCGGGAAATGCCGCCAAAATACGGCCGGACAGGGAAATGTCGGCAGTTTTGACATCAATATCGGCGTGGCGGGCAAAAGCCTGCACAATCGGCAGCAGCGATTGGGTCGCCAGCGCGGGGGCTTCGTCGGTATGGGTATAAATAATGGTGGATTTTTGAGTCATAGGATTATTCTCTTGTAGGTTGGTTTTTTCTTTTGGAACACATTGCGCGGGGAATGTGCGTGGCTATTATGGCATATTTTGGCGGCTTTGTTCGCGCTTTGTTCGATCTTGGCGTGTTTGAACGCGGCGACGTGAAAGGAAGGGGGAAATGGTTTTCCCGCTTTTGGCGGCGGTGTCGGAGGTGCTGTGCCTGATGTGCGGCGGCATATTTTCGGTGAAATTGATTTTATAGTGGTTTAAATTTAAACCAGTACAGCGTTGCCTCGCCTTGCCGTACTATCTGTACTGTCTGCGGCTTCGTCGCCTTGTCCTGATTTAAATTTAAATCACTATAATATTCGGTAACTGTCGGAATATCTGCTAAAATTCCGCATTTTTCCGTCCCGGGACACTCGGGGCGTATGTTCAATTTGTCGGAATGGAGTTTTAGGGATATGGGCTTGAAAAAGGCTTGTTTGACCGTGTTGTGCCTGATTGTTTTTTGTTTCGGGATATTTTATACATTTGACCGGGTAATCAGGGGGGAAAGGAATGCGGTTTCCCTGCTGAAGGACAAACTCTTCAATGAAGAGGGGGAACCGGTCAATCTGATTTTCTGCTATACCATATTGCAGATGAAGGTGGCAGAAAGGATTATGGCGCAGCATCCGGGGGAGCGGTTTTATGTGGTGCTGATGTCTGAAAACAGGAATGAAAAATACGATTATTATTTCAATCAGATAAAGGATAAGGCGGAGCGGGCGTATTTTTTCCACCTGCCCTACGGTTTGAACAAATCGTTTAATTTCATTCCGACGATGGCGGAGCTGAAGGTAAAGTCGATGCTGCTGCCGAAAGTCAAGCGGATTTATTTGGCAAGTTTGGAAAAAGTCAGCATTGCCGCCTTTTTGAGCACTTACCCGGATGCGGAAATCAAAACCTTTGACGACGGGACAATCAATTTAATTCAAAGCAGCAGCTATTTGGGCGATGAGTTTTCTGTAAACGGGACGATCAAGCGGAATTTTGCCCGGATGATGATCGGAGATTGGAGCATCGCCAAAACCCGCAATGCTTCCGACGAGCATTACACGATATTCAAGGGTTTGAAAAACATTATGGACGACGGCCGCCGCAAGATGACTTACCTGCCGCTGTTCGATGCGTCCGAACTGAAGGCGGGGGACGAAACGGGCGGCACGGTGCGGATACTTTTGGGTTCGCCCGACAAGGAGATGAAGGAAATTTCGGAAAAGGCGGCAAAAAACTTCAACATACAATATGTCGCACCGCACCCCCGCCAAACCTACGGGCTTTCCGGCGTAACCACATTAAATTCGCCCTATGTCATCGAAGACTATATTTTGCGCGAGATTAAGAAAAACCCGCATACGAGGTATGAAATTTATACCTTTTTCAGCGGCGCGGCGTTGACGATGAAGGATTTTCCCAATGTGCACGTTTACGCATTGAAACCGGCTTCCCTTCCGGAAGATTATTGGCTCAAGCCGGTGTATGCCCTGTTTACCCAATCCGGCATCCCGATTTTGACATTTGACGATAAAGATTAATCGCATAGCAAATCAAAATAGAAAATGGCGGAGTAAGTAAGGCAAAAATCAGGATATGGCGTATTTTTTGAATTAACGATAATTTTTGATTGCTTTGCGCTTGGTGAAATGGCAAAGAAAATGCCGTCTGAAGGCTTCAGACGGCATTGTTTTGTTTTGGATGTTATTCGGGCGCGCGGAAACTGTCGTGGCAGGATTTGCAGCTTGCGCCGGTTTCGCCGTAGGCGGCTTTGATTTCATCCAGTTTGCCGGTTTGTGCTGCGGCGTTGAGTTTTTCGACGGCGGCGGCGAATTTTGTTTTTTCGGCTTCAAATTTTGCACCATCCGACCAAACGGCGGGCAGGGCGCGGCCGTTGCCTTGCGGATCGGACTCAAAAAGTGTGAACGGTTTCTTGCTGCTTTCGGCAAACGCCGCGGCAGCCTGTTTGAATTTTTCGACATCGTAAGGTTCTTCGTCTTTGACCATTTTGCCCATGCGTGTGAATTCGGGCATCATGGATTTGAACGCGGCGGTGCGGTTTTCGGAAATTTCGCCTTTGGGTTGGGAAGGTATTCCGCTGCCTCCGCAGGCGGAAAGGAGCAGTGTGATGGCGGCAGCAGCAAGGCTGATTTGGGTTTTCATATTGAATGTGTCCTGTCGTGGTGGTATGGTTGTTGTCATTTTCAGCCGGCGCGATGCCGTCTGAAGAGCGTTATGATACCTGAAACAGGTTTGGGAAACGAGAAAGAAAGGAAAAACAATGGCTGTTTTAATTACCGGTGCTTCGGCAGGATTCGGCGAAGCGATGTGCCGCGCGTTTGTCGGGGCGGGATACCGCGTTATCGGTGCGGCGCGCCGTGGGGACAGGCTTCAGGTTTTGGCGGATGAATTGGGTGCTTTGTTTTACCCTTTGGAAATGGACGTGTCGCGACGCGAGTCGGTGGAAAATGCCTTAAACGGCATCCCCGATGAATTTTCCGACATCGACTGCCTCATCAACAATGCCGGGCTGGCTTTGGGTTTGGACACGGCGGACAAGGCGGATTTTGAAGATTGGGAAACGATGATTCAAACCAATGTTTTGGGTTTGACGTTCCTGACGCGCAAAATTTTGCCGCAAATGGTGGAACGCGGCGGCGGCTATGTGATGAATTTGGGTTCGATTGCAGGCAATTATGCTTATGCCGGCAGCAACGTTTACGGGGCGACCAAGGCGTTTGTGCGGCAGTTCAGCCTGAATTTGCGCGCGGAGTTGGCGGATAAGAACATCCGCGTTACCAATATCGAGCCGGGTTTGTGCGGCGATACGGAGTTTTCCAACGTGCGCTTCAAAGGCGATGACGAGAGGGCGGCGGGCGTGTATGAGGGTGTGGAATTTATCCGCCCAGAAGATATTGCGGAAACCGCATTGTGGCTGTACCGCCGGCCGGCGCATATGAATGTGAACACGATTGAAATTATGCCCGTGGCGCAGACTTTTGCAGGAATGAAAGTGATAAAAAAAGCCGTGCCCGAAGTGCGGGAAGACTTTGAAAAACAGAGTATGTCGCTGTTTTCCCGCATCAGGTCCTGGTTCAAATGATGCAAAATGCCGTCTGAAGACAGTTTCAGACGGCATTTTTACGGGTATTTTTACGGAGTAGGCAATAAGCCCGCCAATTTGGGGTTGCCTTCTTTCGGAATCGGGCGCGGATTGCCTTCCGCATCGATGGCAACATAAGTGAACACGGCTTCGGTTACGAGGTAGCGGTCTTCGGTAACGCAATCGTTCATCAAAGTTTTCACCCAGACGTCGACTTTAAGCTGGAGGGAAGTGTTGCCCACGCGGACGCAATGCCCGTAGCAGCAGACGACGTTGCCGACCTTGACCGGGCGGATGAAGTTCATTTCCTGAACGGCGACGGTAACGATGCGTCCCCGCGCGATTTCCGCCGCCAATATGCCGCCGCCCAAATCCATCTGCGACATAATCCAGCCGCCGAAAATGTCTTGGTTGGGATTGGTATCGCGCGGCATAGCGACGGTACGCAGGAGCAGTTCGCCTTGAGGGCGTTGGCGGTTGCCTTCTTCGTGCTGCATAAAGTTTCCTTGTTTTATTGAAATATAAATCGAACCTGCACCCCTGCCCGAAACGGGAAGTCGGGAAGTGTGTAGTTTAACCCATTTGAGACATACAAGGGCGGGCGCGGAACAGATTCGCAAGGCGTATTGTAGGGTGGGGCCGTAGCAACTGAACCGTCATTCCCACGGAAGTG
>NZ_KV815418.1:0-718 GCF_001814225.1 Neisseria sp. HMSC070F02
GTTGCTGGATTCCCGCCTGCGCGGGAATGACGGCCGCCGGACGGCAAACGACCATACACAATTATTGACAACCCCATTTATTGCGAAAGTCAGCCTAGGAGAATCGATCTAATTGTCAACATTCCCTTATAATCAAAGGGATTACACTTTATTTTACGCAAATTCGGGGGGGGGGTGATTTTTGATGTTTTTTGACGAAAATTTACATTTGGACAACAGAAAGAAAAAAGCCGTGTCGCATCTGTGCAACACGGCTTGGCGGGCGCAAACGGATATAGTGGATTAACAAAAACCAGTACAGCGTTGGCTCGCCTTAGCTCAAAGAGAACGATTCTCTAAAGTACTGAAGCACCCGTACTATTTGTACTGTCTGCGGCTTCGCCGCCTTGTCCTGATTTAAATTTAATCCACTATAATACGGTGTTCCCTGCCGCCGCAGGCGGAACGCCGGATGACGGGGTTTTCCCTAAGGGTGCGGCTGCCGCTATATCACGAAATCCAACAGGTAGAAATCTTCTTTGCCTACACCGCATTCGGGGCATTTCCAGTCGTCGGGGATGTCTTCAAACTTTGTCCCGGGGGCGATGCCGTGTTCGGGGTCGCCGTGTTCTTCATCGTAAATCCAGCCGCAGGGGCCGCACATATATTGCGCCATTTGTGTTTCCTTGTTTTTTGTATAGTGGGTTAACAAAAACCGGTACGGCGTTGCCTCGCCTTA
>NZ_KV815418.1:818-11216 GCF_001814225.1 Neisseria sp. HMSC070F02
TACTATTTGTACTGTCTGCGGCTTCGCCGCCTTGCCCTGATTTTTGTTCATCCGCTATAAATCAGGGTTTGGGAGGATGGTGCGGTATCCGCCCGGTTTTTTTGGGGTTGGTTTTTTTTCGATAGATTCCTGTGGTTTTTCGATTACTGGATTCCCACTTCCGTGGGAATGACGGTTTGGAGGTTTCGGTTTTTTCGATGGATTCCTGTTGCGTTGGGGGCTGGATTCCCGCTTTTGCGGGAATGACGCGGTGGGGGTTTCTGTTTTTTCCGCCTGTTTATTTTGCGGCTTCGATTGCCGCTATTTCTTTGCGCAGGTGTTTGATCGCGGGGGTTACGATGGCGACAAACATTGCTTCGCGGACGCGCCTTTGGGCGGGACTGCGCATCAGGTAGCCTTTTGCGCCGGAATGCAGGGCGGCGGATTGGGCGGCGGCAAGTGCCAGTACGGCGGCGGCTTCGCGCAGCTTGAGGGTGGCGAGGTTATCGGGCGCGCCGTCCCACGCCAAGTCGGCGAGCCGTTCGGTTTCTGCCCACGCGCCGTCCAACCTTGCTTTGAGGCTGTCGTAGCCGTCGTCGAGATAGCTGTTGACTTCGGCGTTGACGACGTTGGCGAGGCGGATGATGCCGAGGCTGCCGTCAATCACGCCCGCGCCGATGCCGATTTGCAGGAGGATAAAGCCTGCTTTGATGCTTTGGATGTAGTCGGCAAACTGTTCGGGCGCGGCGATGATGTCTTCGTCGGGGATAAATACGTCTTTGAAGTTCAGGCTGAAGGTGCGTGTGCCTTCGAGGGCGCAAAATTCGGGGCAGTTTTGCAGGCTTACGCCTTCCCATTGTCCGCCTGTGATGAACATGACGTAGCCGCCGCCGATTTGGGCGGTATTCGCCCAAATGTGGTCTTCGCCGATGTTGGACACCCACGGCAGCGCGCCGTTGACTGTGTAGCCGCCCTCCACGCGCTCGGCTTGGAGGTTGTGTTTTTCGATGTCGGCAAGGTGTTTGACGGTATTGGACATGCCCGTACCCGCCAATACTTTGCCTTGCAGGATGTCGGCAAGGTATTTGTCTTTGACGGCCCGGTTGGGCGTTTGGTGCAGATACCACGCGCAAGCCGCCTGACACCACGCACTGAAAGAGGTTGCGCCGCATTCTTTGCCGATTTCGCGCAATACGGCGATTTGCGTTGCCAAACCCAAGCCGTTGCCGCCTTCGGCTTCTGTACCGACTGCGCCGAATCCACCGATTGCGCCGAGTTCGCGCATAAATGCTTCGGGGTAGTATCCTTTGCGGTCGATGTCGTCCACTATGGGTTTGAGCTTGGTTTTGACGAATTCGGCAACGTTGGCAATCAGGGTTTGGGCGTTCATCTTTGTTCCTTAAGGTTTGCGGGGAAATCGGGGGCGCGCCTGATGCGCGGCTGCTTCCCTGCCGCTTAGGCGGCTTGTTTTTGTTTGAGGGGGTGTTTTTGAAAAACCGCCCGATATTCGGGCGGTTTGCCGTATCAGGCGTAAGCCTGCAATTCGGGGTTGATTTCGGTTTGTCCGAGGTTGTTGACGTAGTTGCACAAAGTTGCCAAGGCTACGCCCATCACGACTTCGACTGCCTGCTGCTGGTTGTAGCCCGCATCAAAAAATGCTTTGAGTTCCTCGTCGGATACCGCGCCTTTTTTTGCCATTACGGCTTGGGTAAAGGCGGCGAGCGCGCCGAGTTTAGCATCGTCAAATTCGCCTGCCGCCAAAGCGCGCGCGGCTTTGACGGATTGTTCGGAAAGGAGTTTTTTCAGGGTTGCGAGTTTGGTGTGCCCTGCCACGCAGAAGCCGCATTGGTTGGTGCGGGCGGCAATAATCTGGATTACTTCGACTTCGCCGGCGGTCAGGCTGTTGGCGGCGTTGAGCTTGCCGACTTCTTGGTAAAACGCCAAGGCTTCGGGGGCGTTTGATAATACGCCGATAAGGTTGGGGATAAAGCCGTTGTTTTGAAGTACCGCCTCGACGCGCGCTTTGGCGGCTTCGGGGGCGGTTTCGAGGGTGTGTACGGTTAAACGTGCCATTTTCTTTCCTTGTTCGCAAATATTGGGTACGGGCGCATGGTATGCATTTCGGAACGGAATAGGAAAGACTGATTGGTTATGTGCTGCAAACGAAAGGTTATAAGAAATGCCGTCTGAACATTTTTCAGACGGCACGATGGAAAAGAAAACGCGCTTATCGGCCCCCGCGCCCGAAATATTGCGCCAATGCGGCTTGGGGATTGGCTGCCTCAACCGTTTCGGGCAATTCGGTATAGCCGCGCGATAAAAGGTGGCGTGCATAAAGGCTGTTGCCCTTTGCGCCGAACCAGACGGAAACCGCCAAGCCCAATACGTTAAACGCCGAGTCTGTGGCGGGCGTGTCGCCGTAAACCAGTTGGGCAAACACAGCCAGCACGAATATCGCGCCCGTCAGCCCCAGCCCCAAACCCCACATTCTTTTGAAACACGCCCACAGCGTGCCGAACAAGAGCCCCGGCCATGACCAGCCTTGTTTGACGGCTTGGGGCGGCAGGGCGGGATGGGTGTAGATTTTGTATGGTTTCATCGTGTTTCCTTTTCGGTTGAAACCCTGCCCTTTGGGAAGGTAGGATCAGACTTTATAGTGGATTAAATTTAAACCAGTACGGCGTTACCTCGCCTTGCCGTACTATCTGTACTGTCTGCGGCTTCGTTGCCTTGTCCTGATTTAAATTTAATCCACTATATTTGGGAGGGGCGCGCCCGTGTGTCGGCATACGGTTTGAAAGCGATTACCCGACGGGGAACTTCAAACCCGACAATGCCGTCTGAACGGCGTTTTGCCTTCAGACGGCATTGCCTGCCTTCAAAGCGGACGCGCTTATTCCGCCCAGTTTTTCTTTTTGCTGGTTTTGCCTACGCCCGGGTTGAAGCTGTTGGTCGGGTCAAGTTTGCGGTAAAACTGTTTGAGCGCGGGTTTGGCTTCATACAAATGACCGACGTTGTGTTCGGCGGGATATTGCGCGCCGCGTTGGTCTAAAAGATGCAGCATTTCGTGTTCCAACGCCATGCAGTCGTTGCCTTTTTTGATGATGTAATCCTGATGGAAAACGTGGCACATGAAATGTCCATAGTAGAGTTTATGGATGATTTTATTGTCGATTTCCGACGGCAGTTTTTCAAACCAGTCGCGATCGTCGCGGCGCAGGGCGATGTCGAGCGCGACCAAGTCTTCCACTTCGTCATCATGCACGGCGCGGTAGCGGATGGCGGCGGAGGCGACGGCGAAACGGTGCAGCATCGCGGCTTGGGTTTCTTCGGCGTTGCACTCGAAAAACGCGCCGCTGTGGTGTGCAAAATATTCTTTTAAGAACGCGCGCGCCTCATCCACGCCTTTCCCGCCCATTTTCAGAATCAGGTGGTGTTCGTATTTGTCGCGGTAATCGCGCATGGATTTGGGCAGGTGGTCGGGCAGGTATTTGCTGACGAACTGCATTGCCTTGTCGGAAAAATGTTTGGGCAGGAAGCTGGCTTTTTTGCCGAACCTGTCCACGCGCGCCTTCAAGTCAAATAATTTCGGCAGTTGGTGCGTACCGAATTTTTTGATGACGTAAAACGTGTCTTTGCCGTACACGTCGGCAATGTCGAAAGCGTGGCGGTGGATGTATTCGCCGGAAACAGGCAGGCTTTCAAATTCGCCCAAGGCGGCGCGGCGGATGTCGGTCAGCTCGTTGATGTCGTTCGTGCCGATGTAGAACACGGCGGTTTGTTTTTCTTGCGGGAAGGTGTCCAAACGGACGGCAAAAACCATCAGTTTGCCCGCGCAGCCCGAGGCTTCGTAATGGCGGGCGGGGTCGGCATTGAAACGCGCGGCGGTCGGTTCGTCCACTTGGCGGACGTGTTCGCAATAGGCGTGGTCGTGCCCTTTGCCCGCGTCTTGTTTGATGTCTTTGTTTTGATAATGATGACCTTGCAGGTTGGTCAGGATTTCTTCGGGCGTGTCGCCCAAGTCTATGCCCAAGTGGTTGACCAGTTCCAACCTGCCTTCTTCGTTGATTTGGGCGAACAGTGCCATTTCGGTGTAGGCCGGGCCGCGCTGTACCAACGCGCCGCCGGAGTTGTTGCACACGCCGCCTAAAACGGACGCGCCGATGCAGGATGAGCCGATGACCGAATGCGGTTCGCGTCCCAAAGGTTTCAGCAGCAATTCAAGCTGGTTCAGGGTCGAGCCGGGCAGGCAGACGACTTGTTCGTTGTTGTTGATGGTTTGGATGATGTTCATCCGCATGGTGTTCACAATCACGATGTCGCGGTCGTAATCGTTGCCGTCGGGGGTCGAGCCGCCGGTCAGGCCGGTATTCGCCGCCTGCGTAATCACAATCACGTCCGCTTCGACGCACGCCTGCAGAATTTTCCACATTTCCAGAATGCTTCCGGGACGCACCACCGCCAACGCCTTACCCTCGCCGAAGCGGTAGCCTTGGCGGTATTGTTCGGTTTTCGTGGGGTCGGTAATGATGTATTTTTCGCCTACGGTTTGGGTCAGTCTTGACAGTAATTGTGATGCGCTCATGGCAGTTTCCTTAAAATTGTCGGCAGGTGCATATGCACATTGGAATTGTTTTCACATTGTAGTTATACGTTATGGCAAAGTAAAGAAAATGCCGTCTGAACGGCTTTCAGACGGCATCGGTGCGATACGGGAACGCCGGAACATCGAAGCTCCGGCGTTTCAAATAGGGCGGCGGGCCAAACCCCCGGCACTGGCGCATCGGAGTGGGCTGCTGGCTTCCGCCCCTGACCCGGTGTTCCGATTTGCCATGCGGGGAGACCCGCCTCAGAGAAACGGCATTATAACGGGTTTTCTGAAAAACTCAACCGTTTTGATACGGTCATACGCCGGAAACACCACCTAAAATTTATATTTGATAATATTGTCAACAATTTCTCAAAGCGTTATTTTGTTTCTATAAGGGTATTTCCTGTTTCGGCATTGAAAAGTATCAAAAATTGAACTACATTATCGCCTTTTCAAACTCGCCTGAAACCGACTTTTCAGACGGCATTCAAATAAAAACTGCCAAACACGGACACACCATGACCACGACTACCGCCCCTCAGCGTATTCGGGAAATCCCCTACAACTATACTTCCTACACCGACCGCGAAATCGTCATCCGATTATTGGGCGACGAAGCGTGGCAAATCCTGCAAGACTTGCGCGGACAGCGTAAAACCGGACGTTCGGCACGGATGCTGTTTGAAGTGTTGGGCGATATTTGGGTAGTTGTGCGCAATCCATATCTGGTCGATGACTTGTTGGAGCACCCGAAACGCCGCGCCGCGCTGGTGCGGGAAATGCGCCACCGCTTAAATGAAATCCGCAAACGCCGCGACGATAATCGGCAAGTGGATGTGTTGGTTGCCGCAGCAGAAAAAGCAGTCGAGCGTTTTGATAGCAGTTTTGATGAAACCAGCCAAAAGCGGCGGCAGATTTTGGAGCGTTTGAGCAAAATCACCAAGCCACACAATATTATGTTTGACGGGCTGGCGCGGGTAACGCACGTTACCGATGCAACCGACTGGCGCGTGGAGTATCCGTTTGTCGTCGTCAATCCCGACACGGAGGCGGAAGTCGCGCCTTTGGTGCGCGCCTTAATTGAGTTGGACTTGGTTATTATCCCGCGCGGCGGCGGTACGGGTTATACCGGCGGCGCGATTCCTTTGGACGCAATGAGCGCGGTCATCAATACGGAAAAGCTGGACAAACATCGCGGCGTGGAGTTTGTCGAACTGGCGGGCTTGGATGGCAAACATCCGATTATCCATTGCGGCGCGGGCGTGGTAACGCGGCGGGTAGAAGAAACCGCGCATCAGGCGGGTTTGGTGTTCGCCGTCGATCCGACTTCCGCCGATGCGTCCTGTGTGGGCGGCAATGTGGCGATGAACGCGGGCGGCAAAAAAGCCGTACTGTGGGGGACGGCGTTGGACAACCTCGCCTACTGGCAGATGGTCAACCCTCAAGGCGAATGGCTGCGCATCGAGCGCGTGCGCCATAATTTCGGCAAAATCCACGACGAAGAAACCGCCGTGTTCGACGTTCACACGCTGGATTCAGACGGCCTCAATATTGTTAAAACCGAACGTTTGGAAATTCCCGGCCACAAATTCCGCAAAGTCGGTTTGGGCAAAGACGTTACCGACAAATTCTTGAGCGGCCTACCCGGCGTGCAGAAAGAAGGCACGGACGGCATCATCACCAGCGTCGCCTTCGTGTTGCACAAAATGCCGAAACACACGCGCACCGTGTGTATGGAGTTTTTCGGTACGGTCGCCACCGCTACGCCTTCTATCGTCGAAATCCGCGATTTCCTGCTCGCCCACGACAGCGTGCGGCTGGCCGGTTTGGAGCATTTGGACTGGCGTTACGTCCGCGCCGTCGGCTACGCCACCAAAGCGGCAGGCAAAGGCCGGCCGAAAATGGTCTTGCTGGCAGACGTGGTTTCAGACGACGAAGCCGCCGTAGAGGCAGCCGCCGAACACATCTGCGAACTTGCCCGCGCCCGCGACGGCGAAGGCTTTATCGCCATATCTCCCGAAGCACGCAAAACCTTCTGGCTCGACCGCAGCCGCACCGCAGCCATCGCCAAACACACCAACGCCTTTAAAATCAACGAAGACGTGGTCATCCCACTCGAAAGGCTCGGTGAGTATTCAGACGGCATCGAACGAATCAACATTGAGCTTTCCATTCAAAACAAACTCAAACTCTGTGCCGCCTTGGAGCAATATCTGTCCGGCAAACTCCCCATCGACAAAATGGGAACAGACCTACCAACCGCCGAACTGTTGGGCGAACGCGGCAAACACGCCCTTGCCCACGTTGCCGCTGTCAAAGCGCGTTGGGAATGGCTACTTGCTAACTTAGACGCGCCGCTTGCCGACTATAAGGCTCGCTATGGCGCAGCCGTCCATGCCGCGCCCGAAGCCAAAGACAATGAAAGCTGCTTTACCGCATTCCGCGATTTCCGCCTGCGCGTGTCTGTCAAAGCGGACGTAATGAAGCCGCTTTCTGAAATCTTCAGCGGCAAAACCGATACCAAAATTATCCAAGGTTTGGGAAAAATCCACGCCAAAACCGTACGCAGCCGCGTCTTCGTTGCGCTGCATATGCACGCCGGCGACGGCAACGTCCACACCAATATCCCCGTCAATTCAGACGATGCCGACATGCTTCAGACGGCATACCGCTCAGTCGAACGCATTATGAAAATCGCCCGTTCGCTTAACGGCGTGATTTCGGGCGAACACGGCATCGGCATTACCAAGCTCGAATTTTTAAGCGACGAAGAAATGCAGCCGTTTTGGAACTACAAAAACCAAGTCGATCCGAAACACACCTTCAACCGCCACAAACTGATGAAAGGCTCGGACTTACGCAACGCCTACACGCCGTCTTTCGAGCTTTTGGGCGCGGAATCGCTGATTATGGAAAAATCAGACCTCGGCACGATTGCCGATTCCGTCAAAGACTGCCTGCGCTGCGGCAAATGCAAACCCGTCTGCTCCACCCACGTTCCACGTGCCAACCTGCTGTACAGCCCCCGCAACAAAATCCTCGGCGTAGGGCTTTTGACCGAAGCCTTCTTATACGAAGAGCAAACCCGGCGCGGCGTTTCCGTCAAACATTTTGAAGAACTGATGGACATCGGCGACCACTGCACCGTGTGCCACCGCTGCGTTAAGCCTTGCCCCGTCAATATCGACTTCGGCGACGTTACCGTAGCCGTCCGCAACTACCTTGCCGATTCCGGCCACAAACGATTTGCGCCTGCGGCTTCAATGGGCATGGCATTTTTGAACGCCACAGGCCCGAAAACCATCAAAGCCCTGCGAGCCGCGATGATACAGACCGGCTTCCCCGCGCAGAACTTCGCCTACAAAATCGGCAAACTTCTTCCGATCGGCACTAAAAAGCAAAAAGCCGAACCCAAGGCAAGCGTCGGCAAAGCCCCGATTAAAGAACAGGTTATCCACTTCATCAACCGCCCGCTGCCCAAAAACGTACCCGCCAAAACACCGCGCTCCTTATTGGGCATCGAAGACGGCAAGAGCATCCCCATCATCCGCAATCCGGCTTCTCCGGAAGATGCCGAAGCCGTGTTCTACTTCCCCGGCTGCGGCTCGGAGCGTCTGTTCAGCCAAATCGGGCTTGCCGTCCAAGCTATGCTTTGGCACGTCGGCGTACAAACCGTCCTGCCGCCGGGTTATATGTGTTGCGGCTATCCGCAAGATGCCGGCGGCAACAAGGCAAAAGCCGAAGAAATGAGCACCAACAACCGCGTCGCTTTCCACCGTATGGCGAACACCCTCAACTACCTCGACATCAAAACCGTCGTCGTCAGTTGCGGCACTTGTTACGACCAACTGGAAAAATACCGTTTTGAGGAAATCTTCCCAGGCTGCCGTATCATCGACATCCACGAATATCTGCTCGAAAAAGGCGTGCAACTAAACGGAGTACAAGGTCAGCAATACCTCTACCACGACCCCTGCCACACGCCCATCAAAACCATGAATGCCACCCAACTGGCCAGCAGCCTGATGGGACAGAAAGTCGTCTTAAGCGACCGCTGCTGCGGCGAGTCCGGTATGTTCGCCGTCAAACGACCAGACATCGCCACGCAAGTCAAGTTCCGCAAACAAGAGGAAATCGAGAAAAACCTCAAAGAGCTGCCGCAGGGCGAACCCGTCAAAATGCTCACCTCCTGCCCCGCCTGCCTGCAAGGTCTGAGCCGCTACGCCGACGACAACAATATGCCTGCAGACTACATCGTCATCGAAATGGCGAAACACATCCTCGGCGAAAACTGGCTGGACGAGTTTGTGAAAAAAGCCAATAACGGCGGCGTGGAAAAAGTATTGCTGTAACAACGGACACGGAAATGTCGTCTGAACGCCGAAAGCCTTCAGACGGCATTGTTTAAACCCAATACCTACCCAAATCATGATTGACGGACAAACAACCGAACCCAAACAAAAAAACCGAATCATCCTTGCCCCTATGCAGGGTCTGGTCGATGACGTGATGCGCGACCTGCTGACGCGTATTGGCGGCTACGACGAATGCGTCAGCGAATTTGTACGCATTACCCATACCGTGCATTCCCGATCCATATGGTTAAAATATGTCCCCGAAATCGCCAACGGAAACAAAACGTTTTCCGGCACGCCCTGCACCGTCCAACTTTTGGGCAGCGATGCGGACAATATGGCGGCGAATGCGCTGGAAGCCGTCCGCTTCGGTGCGAACAAAATCGATTTGAACTTCGGCTGCCCCGCGCCCACCGTCAACAAACACAAAGGCGGCGCAATCCTTTTAAAAGAGCCGGAACTGATATTCCACATCGTCAAAACGCTGCGCGGACGTTTGCCCGCACATATTCCGCTCACCGCAAAAATGCGGCTCGGTTACGAAGACAAAAGCCGGGCTTTGGAATGCGCCTGTGCGATTGCCGAAGTGGGCGCATGCGGACTGACCGTACACGCGCGTACCAAAGCCGAGGGTTACGAACCGCCGGCGCATTGGGAATGGATAAGGAAAATCCGAGACAGCGTCAATATTCCCGTTACCGCCAACGGCGACGTTTTCAGCCTGCAAGACTATATCGGCATCAAAACAATCAGCGGCTGCAACAGCGTGATGCTCGGTCGCGGCGCGGTCATCCGCCCCGATTTGGCGCGGCAAATCAAGCAATACGAGAACGGCGGGCCGGTCAAAGACACGGATTTTGCCGAAGTTTCTAAATGGATACGGCAGTTTTTCGAGCTGTGCCTGACAAAAGAGGCAAACAATAAATACCCGATCGCCCGTCTTAAGCAATGGTTGGGCATGATGAAAAAAACGTTCGACCCGGCGCAAACGCTGTTTGACCGCGTCCGAACGGTTAAGGATGCGGATGAAGTCCGCCGAATCCTGAACGCATTTGAGCATGAGATAAATGTTTGACTGTCTCCCATGCTTCAAAGCAAATGCCGTCTGAAAATCTTTCAGACGGCATTTCATATCTTTATTGCTGCTTTTCTTCCGTATCCGGCGTATTTTTGTTTTTCAGCTTCGCACCCAAGCCCAAACGTTTTTCATAATCCGATTGCGGGGTATCGTCTTCCTGCATACCGAATGCGCCGACATTGACCCACAGCGACAGCAGCGCGACGACAAAGGAGCAAAAGCCGATTACATACCAAAACATTGCCCCTCCCGATTTGTTAAAATCATATCAAATACAGTGCCGAATTTATCACAAACGCACGGGCAAATATAGTGAATTAAATTTAAATAAGGACAAGGCGGCGAGCCGAAGACAGTACAAATAGAGACCTTTGCAAAATTCCCCAAAATCCCCT
>NZ_KV815419.1:0-1690 GCF_001814225.1 Neisseria sp. HMSC070F02
GCCTTGTCCTGATTTTTGTTAATCCACTATACAAAGACAAAAACATCGATGTCGGTCATGACTGATTGCCGGTGAAACTGTAAAAATGCCGTCTGAACCTGAAAACGGGTTCAGACGGCATTTTCTATCGGGGTTTTAAAGCGGCATTAAATGTCGGTTTCCAGATAAACGACTTGGGTTTGCAGATATTCTTCCAAACCGTGTTTGCCGTCCGCGCCGCCGATGCCGGATTTTTTCCAGCCCGCGTGGAAGCCTTGCATGGCTTCAAAGTTTTCGCGGTTGATGTAGGTTTCGCCGAATTGCAGGCGGCGGGTAACGTAGAAGGCTTCGTTTAAATTAGTCGTATAAACAGAACTGGTCAGACCAAACTCGCAATCGTTAGCCAGTGCGATGACTTGGTCAAGCGTGTCGAAAGCGGAAACGGGCAGAACGGGGCCGAAGGTTTCTTCTTTCATAATGTCCATACTGTTGTCGGTGTCGGTCAGCAGGGTCGGCTCGAAGAAATAACCGCGTCCTTCGGCGCGTTTGCCGCCGCAGACCAGTTTCGCACCTTGTTTGACTGCCCGTTCCACTTTTTCGGCAACGGCTTTGACGGCGCGCTCTTCAATCAGCGGGCCCATTTCCAGCGCGCCTGCTTCGGCTTCGGCAGGGTTGCCGTAGCGCACGCCTTTCATGGCGGCAGTCATTTTTTCAATGAATGCGTCTTTCAGACTGCTGTGGACATAAACGCGCTCGGCGCAGTTGCAGATTTGACCGGTGTTGCCGACGCGCGAAGCCAAGATGGATTTCACCGCCAAATCCAAATCCGCGTCTTTCAAAACGATGGCGGGGGCTTTGCCGCCGAGTTCCAGCGAAACTTTGGTGATGTTGGCGGAAGCGGCTTCCATCACTTGGCGGCCTGCTTCGACGGAGCCGGTCAGGCTGACCATATCGACTTGCGGATGGGCAGACAAGGCATTGCCGATTTCCGCACCCGGACCGTTCACCACGTTGAACACGCCTGCGGGCAATCCGACCGCATCGACGATTTCGGCGAAGATGTGGCAGTTGATCGGGGTTACGCTGCTGGGTTTGACAACGATGGTGTTGCCCGTTACTAAGGCGGGACCCATTTTGCGGGCAATCAGGAAGAAAGGGAAGTTCCACGGCAAAATGCCGGCAATTACGCCCAGCGGACGTTTGAACAATAAAATGTTTTCGCGCGGGCGGTCGCTTTGGATGATTTCGCCTTCGTAACGGCGCGCCCATTCGGCTTGGTAATCGAGATAGTCGGCGGTGAACATCACTTCCACGCGCGCCAAGTCTTTGGTTTTGCCGCCTTCGGCAACGATGGTGTCGGTCAGCTCGTCGGCGCGTTCGCGTATGCCTTGGGCGATTTTGCGCAAATACGCGCCGCGTTCGACCGCAGGCAGACGCTCCCAAGCCGGTTGCGCCGCACGCGCCGCCGCTACGGCGCGGTCAACGTCCGCCCTGCCGCCTTTGGGTTCGCGGGCGATGGCCTCTTCGGTGGACGGGTTCAATACGTCGCGCCATTCGCCGTTGAAATCGTTTTCAAAGCGTCCGTTGATGTACATGGCCAATTGTTTCATTTCGGGTTCTCCAGTTTTGTAGTCAGATGTAGTTTTAGTTTATTCCCAAATAAATTACCGTACAAGTTTCTTTTGAAATGTTTAGACGAGAAGCTACTATG
>NZ_KV815420.1:0-229 GCF_001814225.1 Neisseria sp. HMSC070F02
ATGCCGTCTGAAGGTTCAGACGGCATCGGTGTCGGGGAATCAGAAGTGGTAGCGCATGCCCAATGAGACTTCGTGGGTTTTGAAGCGGGTGTTTTCCAAGCGTCCCCAGTTGTGGTAACGGTATCCGGTGTCCAAGGTCAGCTTGGGCGTGATGTCGAAACCGACACCGGCGATGACACCAAGACCCAAGCTGCTGATGCTGTGGCTTTCGTGATAGGCAGGTTTGCTG
>NZ_KV815421.1:0-28364 GCF_001814225.1 Neisseria sp. HMSC070F02
CCTTGTCCTGATTTTTGTTAATCCACTATAATTTTCAGACGGCCTTTTGCCTTTTCAAATTCAAACCAATCAAACGGTTTTATTGCTTCATCGCGTTGGTCAAGGCTTTGATGTTGTGGCGGTACATTCCGATGTAGGTGTCTGCGGGCGCGTTGCCGAGTGCGTCGGAATACAGTTTGCCGCTGACGTTGACACCGGTTTCTTTGGCGATACGGTCAACCATACGGGTGTCCTTGATGTTTTCGGTAAAGACGGCTTTGATGCCTTCGCGTTTGATTTGTCGGATGATGGCGGCGACTTGTTTGGCTGAGGGCTCGGCTTCGCTGCTCACGCCTTGCGGGGCGATGAATTCGATATGGTAACGTTTGCCCATGTAGGAAAAGGCATCGTGCCCGGTCAGGACTTTGCGTTTGGCGGCAGGGACGGCGTTAAATGCGGCTTGTGCGTCGCTGTGCAGTTTTTTAAGCTGCATTTGGTAGTTGCCCAAGCGTTGTTGATAATAAACTTTGCCTTCGGGGTCGGCCTTTATCAGGGCTTCGGCGACGTTTTGGGCATAGGCGGACATAAGGACGGGGTCGTTCCAGACGTGCGGGTCAAATTCGCCGTGGTCATGGTGGTGTCCTTCGTGGTCATGGTCGTGGTCATGATGGTGTCCGCCTTCTTCTTCGGCTTTGAGGGGTTGGATGCCTTTGGTCGCTTCGGCATAGGATACTTTGCTCTGTTTGACGGCACGTTGTACATCGGCAGCTTCAAGTCCTAAGCCGTTGAGCAGGACGAGTTTTGCACTGCGGATTTTTTTAATGTCGCTACTGGTCATGTGATAGGCATGAGTATCTTGGTTGGCTCCGACCAAACTTTGTATGGATACGCGCTCTCCGCCGATTTGCTTGGCAACGTCGCCTAAAATGCTGAAGCTGGTTACGACGGGCAGGGGGGCGGCAGTTGCGGCGGTGGTTAGCAATGCGGCAATAAGGGTGAGTTTGAGGTGTTTCATAACTGTTCTCCTGTGATATAACGTAACATCTGTTATGGTAAAACAAGCTGCCTGTTTGTTCAAGCGGCTTGCGGGGTCAGGTGGTGTGGTGGCGGTGGTTTTTGAGCCATTTGGTCAGAATGCCGCCTTCTTTGCCGAGTATGACGGAAAAGAGATAAAGGACGCTGCAACAGAGGATGATGGCGGGGCCGGAAGGGATTTCGATGTGGTAGGAAATGAGCAGCCCGCTCAAGCCGCACAGCAGGGCTGTCAGAACGGATAGGAGGATGAGTGCGCCCATGTGCTTCGCCCACAGGCGGGCGGTAATGGCTGGCAGCATCATGAGTCCGACGGACATGAGTGTGCCGAGGGCTTGAAAGCCGGATACGAGGTTCATGACGACCAGGACGAGAAAGAGGACGTGCCAAAGCCCGCCTTTGCCGCCGACAGATTTGAGAAACAGGGGGTCGATGCTTTCGAGTACGAGCGGGCGGTAGATGACGGCAAGGGTAAGCAGTGTGAGGGTGGATACGGCGGCGATGAGCTGCAGGGCAGGAATATCGACGGCAAGTACAGAGCCGAAAAGCAGATGCAGCAGATCGACACTGCTGCCGTTTTTGCTGACGAGGACTACGCCTATGGCGAGGCTGCTGAGATAAAAGGCGGCAAAGTTGGCATCTTCTTTCAGGGTGGTGAAGCGGCTAACAAGTCCGGCAAGCAGTGCCATCAGCATGCCTGCGGCTACGCCGCCCAAACCCATGGCGGGCAGGCTCAAGCCGGCAAACATGTAGCCGACGGCGGCACCGGGCAGGACAGCGTGGCTCAATGCGTCGCCTATCAGGCTCATACGGCGCATGACGAGGAATACGCCGACGGGTGCGGCACTGAGGGACAGGCAGAAGACGGATACGATGGCGTAGCGCATAAAGTCAAATTCTGCAAAGGGGGCAAGGAGCAGGTCGTAGAGGTTCATGGTTTTTCGGTTTCAGACGGCATTTATGACGCGCACCACTCGGGGCTTTCCTGTTGCTGCATTTTGGCGTTGGCTTGGGCGAGGTAGGGTTCTGTCAGAATGGTCTCGGTTGCGCCTGCCGCAATTTTTTCTCGGGCGAGCAGCAGGGTATTGGGAAAGTAGGCACGGACTTGTTCGTAATCGTGCAAAACGGCAATGATAGCGTGTCCGCCGCAATGGCATTTCTGCAATACGTCGAGAAGTTCGTAGGTTGTCCGTGCATCAACAGCGTTGAAAGGTTCGTCTAGAAGTAGGAATTTGGCGTTTTGAACCAGCATTCGGGCAAAAAGGACGCGTTGGAATTGTCCGTTTGAGAGGTGGGCGATTTGGCGGCGGGCAAACTGCCGCATTCCTACACGCTCCAAGGCTTCGTGAACGCGTTGTTTTTGAGCGGTATTTATCCCTTTGAAAAAGCCGATTTCATACCACAGCCCCATTGCCGCCAAGTCGAAAACGGTCATGGGCTGCGAGCGGTCGATGTCGGACTGCTGGGGAAGGTAGGCAATGTTCTGACGGGTCAATCCGTCCAGCCGGATGCTGCCAGTGTCGATGGGCTGCAATCCCATCAAGGATTTAAGAAAGGTAGATTTCCCTGCGCCGTTGGGACCGAAAACCGCCCACATACTATGTTCTTCAAAAGTAATGTCCACATGGTGCACGGCGGGGCGGCGGCGGTAGCTGACGGTCAGGTTTTCGACAATGATGCTCATGCGGATACTGCCCAAAAGTAAACGCCCCATAAAAGGGATACGGCAATCAGGGCAAGGACGAGGCGGAAGGTCAATCCTGATAGTAAAAGGGAAGGTGTCATGATGATTTGCGGTTTTGAAAGGGAAAGCGGTAAAGCGGTTATTATTATATGGCTGATATGATACTGTATAACGTTTGGTCTGTAAATTTTGTTCGGTTCGGACGGGGATTCGGGATGTGCCGGAAGGGGTGTGCTTCTTGGTGCTGTTCCGTTGCGGATGTTGCGGCAATAAGAAATGCCGTCAGAAGGTTCAGACGGCATTGGGGAAAACGGGTTTGAATCAACCTTTGCGTGCAGGCAGTTTTTCTTTGATGCGTGCAGCTTTGCCGGTCAGACCGCGCAGGTAGTACAGTTTGGCACGGCGTACGTCGCCACGGCGTTTGACTTCGATTTTTTCGACGGTCGGAGAGTACAGTTGGAAAGTACGTTCAACACCTTCGCCGCTGGAAATTTTACGGACGATGAAGTTGCTGTTCAGACCACGGTTGCGGCGTGCAATGACAACGCCTTCGTAGGCTTGCAGACGGCTGCGGGTACCTTCCACGACGCGTACGGATACGACTACGGTGTCGCCCGGTGCGAATTCGGGGATTTCTTTGTTCAGGCGGGCAATTTCTTCTTGCTCGAGCTGTTGAATCAGGTTCATTGTTTTTTTCCTAAATTATGATTGGATTTCCCGTTGCTCTTGTAGGATTTTATTCAAGATGCGGGATTCCTTTGGGATTAAACTGCGCTTTTCCAAAAGATCGGGTCTGCGCTCCAAGGTGCGGCGCAGCGATTGTTCCAACCGCCATTCCGCTATCAAGCCATGATTGCCGGAACGTAATACTTCCGGAACAGCCATGCCTTGAAATTCTAAGGGTTTGGTGTAGTGGGGGCAGTCCAAAATGCCGCTTGAGAACGAATCTTGTTCGGCAGACTGCATATCGCCCAATACGCCGGGTACGAGCCTCAATACCGCATCCATCAGCATCATGGCGGGAAGCTCTCCGCCGGAAACAACGAAGTCTCCGATGCTGATTTCTTCATCGACGCTGCTTTGCAGAAGCCTTTCGTCTATGCCCTCATACCGTCCGCACAGCAGAATCAGATGCGGAAGTTCTGCCAGTTCTACCGCTTTTTGGTGTGTCAGCGGTTTCCCTTGGGGGCTGAGGTAGATGACTTTTGCAGCTTGGGAGGATTGTGCTTTGGCGTGTTCTATTGCCGCATGAAGCGGCGGAGCCATCATAATCATTCCCGGGCCGCCGCCGAACGGGCGGTCGTCGATGTAGCCCAATCTGTTGTCGGCAAACTTTCGGGGATTGACTGCTTCAAACTGCCAGATTCCCTGTCTGTTCGCGCGTCCCGTTACGCCGTAGCGGGTAATGCTGTCGAACATTTCGGGGAAAATGGTAACTGCCTGGATAAGCATCAGTAGTCCAAACCCCAGTCGGCAGTAATAATCTTGCTGCCGGTATCGACGGTTTCGATATATTGGGAAACGAACGGAATCAGAATCTGCCCGTGTTCTCCGTCAATCATCAATACGTCGTTTGCGCCGGTTTCCATCAGGTTGCTTACCTTGCCTAAAACGGTATGGTCTTTGTTGACGACGGTCATGCCGACCAAGTCTGTCCAGTAGTATTCGTCTTCTTCTGTCGGGGCGAATGCTTCACGGGGTATTTCGATGGTGTAACCGCGCAATGAGAATGCCAAGTCGCGGTCGTTTATGCCTTCGAATTTGACTTGGAGTTCGCTGTTGACGACTTTTCCGGCTTCAAGGGTAACGCTGACGGTTTTGCCGTCCTTGACCAAATGCCACTCGGGGTAGTCCAAAAGGCTGTCGGAATATTCGGTGTTGGCGGCAATTTTCAACCAGCCTTTTATGCCGAATACGCCTTTGATGTAGCCCATGGCTACCCGGTTTTGAGTGTCTGTCATGGCGGCAAATGTGAATTAGGCGGCTTTTTGTTCTTTAATCAGTTTTGCAACGGAGTCGCTGACTTGCGCGCCTTGTGCAATCCAGTGGTTCAGGCGGTCTGCATTGAGGCGGACGCGCTCTTGTTTTTCGTTGGCTACGGGGTTGTAGAAGCCTACGCGTTCGATGAAGCGGCCGTCGCGGCGGCTGCGTGAGTCAGTAACGATGACGTTGTAGAAGGGGCGGTGTTTCGAGCCGCCGCGTGCCAAACGGATAACTACCATTTTGAGTCCTTTTGAGAAAATCGGATATATGGAAACTGCCGATTTTAGGTTATTTTGTGGTCGGTGCGCAAGTTTTTATTTGTTTTTTCTGTTGTTTTGTCTGCCGCAAGGTTCAGATATGCGCGGTACAGGTTTTTTTCGGTGTCCGATTCCTTGAGGGTAAATCCTGATTTTTCAGCAAGTTTGATCATGGGGGTATTGGTTTTGAGAATGTCGGCACTCATAGTCCGGTAGCCTTGCTGTGCGGCGGTTTGGATGATGAGTTCCATCATTTTCTGTGCCAGTCCGCTGCCGCGCATATGTTCCGCCAGTGTGATGCCAAATTCGCATTCGTTGCGGTTCAGGCGGCTGTGGCGGACGACGGCGACGATGTTGCTGTCGGCATCCTTTGCCGTCCATGCGGCTTCACAGTGGTAATCGGGGTTGCACAGGCGTGCCAACGTGGCTGCGGGCAGTTCGTTGGTGTGGGTCATGAAGCGTGTGTACCGTGCTTCGGGACCGAGGCTGCGGACGAACTGCTGTTTGGCTTCTGCGTCTTCGGGCAAAATGGGGGTAATGGTAACGGTCGTGTTGTTTCTTAGGGACAGTGTTTTGAGGTGTGCTGCGGGATAGGGGGCAAGTACGTTGGGTACGGCTGCTCCGGTTTCGGTTTTGCTGCCGAGCAGTTCTGCGGCGGCTTCGCTTGTGTGGCGGAGAAATTCGGCGGCTGTCGGGTTTTTGTGTTTCAGGTATGCGGCGGCACTCTGCATTTTTGCGGCGGCATGTTCGAGGGTTTGGGCGGCTTTGCCTGTGTTCTTGCGTTTGGGCGTGTCGTGTGTTTCGGGTGTCTTTAAGATGAAATCGCTGCTGTATTGTCCGCCGTTTAGGTTGAGGGTGATGCCGAGAATGTGTTGGCGGTATTCGGGAATGATGGTCAGTGTGTGCAGGAACTGGTCGAGGGTTTGTGTGCCGTCGAGTTCGGCAAAGCGGGCAAGGTGGCGGCTGTCGAGCGTGGTAAACGGCGGGAGTACGGCAGTGGTTTGTCCGTTGCAACGTGCGGTCAGGATGTCGCCATAGAGGGAGTGGCTGCCGAATTGGAATTGGACGGCGTTATGGGTGGTGTGCCGGTAGGGGGGGAGGTGCAGGGCTTCGGCGATTAGGGCGGGGTCGGCGGCTTCGAGGGCTTTTTTGATGTTTTGGGGTTGCGGTGTTTTCAGACGGCACGGTTGCGGCGGTGCAATGTCGAGCTGTGCCTGTTTCAGGGCGGCGGCGGTGTTGCGGTAGGAAAGGGTGCGGATTGCCTGAGTGGGGGTGTCGAAATGTGTTATGCCGTCTGAAAAGGGGCTGCTGACGAGCAGGGGTTTGGCGGTCTGTTCGGACAGGCGGATAAGGGCGCGTGCTGTTTTTTTGTAATCCTCGTGTCCGGAGGGGCTGAGGATGGTCAGGACGGCTTGGGTGTCGGGGCGGGCAAGCTGACGTGAGGCGATGTCGTGGCAGATTGAGGGTGTGGGTGTGCCGGTCAGGTGTCCGTTGCGGATGTGGTGGGGAAGGTTGGGAAAGTGGAGGGCGAGGGTTTTTGGCGCGTGCGCGTTCAGCCATTCGGCAGGCGTGTCGGACAGGATGTCGAGTCGGGACAGGGGTGGAAGGTCGGACAGTTGGGCGCGCAGTGCGGCTTCGAGGTCGTCGGCGTTGAAACTGATGAGGAAGTTGCAGTGTCGGGCGAGGCAGTGCAGTACGGCACGGTCGGTTTCTGTCGTGCGGCAGGTGATGTGGAGAATCAGCGGCGTATGGCGGGTAAATTGGCGGATTGCGCTGAACAGTTTGCGCTGATCCTCTTCAGGGTTGTGGTGTAGGACGGCGGTTTTGGTGTGCAGGCTGTGTCCGAAGCGGTTGAGCCAATCGGCGGATGTGATGGGGCTGATGCCGGGATGCAGGCTGATGTGGCGGGATGTGCCTTGACGGAGTTTGTTCAGGATGTTGTCGATTTGGCGGCTGACGGCGGCATTGCCGGTCAGTATGGCGGTATGGCCTGCGGCGTATCCGTCTTGGGTACTGATGTTAAGTCCGAGTGAGGGCAGTTGGATGCCTGCGGTGGTGCAGGCGGTGATGTTGAGTCCGTTGCCGTGGTGTTTGCGGATGGCAGTTTCGGCGGTGTGCAGTTCTGCGGCAGACAGGCTGTCCCAGTCCTGTATGAGGATGATGTGTCGGAGCTGCTTTTTGCGGCAGGTTTTGAAGAGGGTGTCGTAACTGTCGGGTAGGGTAACGGCAATAATCAGGTCTGCATTGCCGGGGATTTTGTTGAGGCTGGTGTAGGCGGGAAGCCCGGCTATGGTGTGGTGGCGCGGGTTTACGGGGGTGATTTTTCCTTGAAAGGGCGTACTCAGCAGGTTGCTGAGTACGCGTTCGCCCAGGCTGTACGGACGTTCGCTCGCGCCTATCAGGATAATGTGGTTGGGCATGAAGAAGTAGCCGGGATCGGTTTGTGCCGACATGATATATTCCTTTGCGGACGGTATGTGCGTGATTTTTGGAGATGCACCCGCTGTGTGTTTGTTTTGGGGTAACTGTTTGTGCAATGCCGTCTGAAGCCGGTTCAGACGGCATTATGGTCAGTTCGCACTTTTTTCTGTTTTGGAACCGGTTTTTTTCTTGGGTAGGATGAAGCGCATCCGCAGCCCGTTCGGTTTGATGTTTTCGGCGATGATTTTGCCGCAGTGCTGTTCAATAATATGTTGGGTCAATGCAAGCCCCAGTCCTGTTCCGGGTTTGTTGGCACTGGAGTCTGCACGGTAGAAAGCGGTGAAGATGTGCGGGAGCTGCATTTCGTCCACGCCGGGGCCGTTGTCGGTAACGTCGATTATCCAGTGTTTGTGGTCTTGTCCGATGTTGATCAGGATGGTGCTGCCTTCGGGACTGTAGTTGACGGCGTTGCGGATGACGTTGTCGAAGGCGCGGTACAGGTAGCTTTCGTTGGCAAGGATGGTTGTGTTTTCGGGGATTTTTCCGTCGGCAGACAGGGTAACCGTTTGTCCGTTTTTCTGGGCAATGCTTTGATTGTCTTCTACCAGGTTGCCCAGGAAGGGCAGGAGTTTCAGGCTTTCTTTTTCCAAAGCCATATTGGAAGTTTCGAGACGGGACAGGGTTAACAGTTCCCCGGCCAGCGTATCCATGCGGGTCAGTTCGCCTTCCAGCCGTTTGAGATATTGCTCCTGTTTTTGGGGCTGCGCCTGAATCAGTCCGACAATTGCCTGCATGCGCGCAAGGGGAGAACGCATTTCATGGGAGACGTGATGGAGCAGGTGGCGTTCTTTGGCAACGAGTTTTTCGAGTTTTTCCACCATTTTGTCGAATTGGATGGCAAGATGGGACAATTCGTCGTCGCGGTCGTCGACCTGTTGGGAGATACGGGTTTCAAGTTCTCCGTTTGCCACCCTGTCCATGCCGTTGCCTAAGATTCTGATGGGTTTGGCAATGTTGCCGGCGAGGATGTACGCCATCAGCAGTCCGACGACGATGATGAAGGACAATATGATGAGTTCGTGCCAAATCGGGGCGAGCGGCAGGCCGGGGATCAACAGGGGGCTGGGCAGGCGGCGGGCTTGGAGTTTGTCCCAGTCTTTGGTGAAGAACAGGTATTCTTCGCCGAAGCGGTCGTATTCGATATGGACGAGGTTGGAATGCGGGTGTCCGGCGGCGAAAAGCCGGGCGCGTTCGATGGTGTAGCTGTCGATATACCGGTTCAGGATATCTTTTTTCTCGTCGCCCTGTATAACGTACACGCCCGATGAGACGGGGCTGTCTTTCCATTCCGTCAGGATTTCGCGCGCGCCCGCGTCCCCGCGTGCCCGGAATGCGGAAATGATGCTGCCCATCAAAGTGGTTTCGATGGTGCGGCGTTGGTTGAACTGGTTTTCGGCAAGGGTGTTCTGCACCAGCCAGAAAGAAAAACTCGCCACAAAGATTGCACAGACGATAACCGCGCAAAATGTGGCGAAGATGCGTTGGAACAGTTTCATTTATCTGTTTATTTCAGTTTTTGACAAACAGGTAGCCCAAGCCGCGTACGGTTTGAATCAGAGAGGCATCGCCCAACTTGTGGCGGATGCTGGAGATGTGTACGTCGATACTGCGGTCGAATTTTGCCAGCTTGCGGTCGAGTGCTTCGACGGACAGGGTTTCTTTGCTGACTACCTGTCCGGCATGGCGCATCAGGACTTCGAGCAGGTTGAATTCGGTGCTGGTCAGTTCGAGCGGCATGTCTTTGACGGATGCCTGGCGTTTGGCGGGATACAGGACGACATCGCTGACGGAGATGCTGTTGGGTGCGTTGTTCTGTTCGCCGCTGTGTTGTGCGCGGCGCAGGATGGCATTGATGCGTGCCAAGAGTTCGCGTGGTGTGCAGGGTTTGGGGACATAGTCGTCCGCGCCCATTTCCAAGCCGATGATTCGGTCGATGTCGTCGCCTTTGGCGGTCAGCATGATGATGGGGACGGTGCTTCGGGCGCGTACGTTTTTCAAGACATCCAAGCCGTTCATTTTGGGCATCATGGAATCCAATACGACTACATCGTACTGCCCGCTCAGGATTTCCTGTACGCCTGCTTCCCCGTCGGGAACGCTGCGGACGTTCAGACCTTCGGCGCTCAGGTATTCGGTCAGCAGTTCGGTTAGCAGGGCATCGTCATCTACGAGTAATACGCGGCTCATGGTGTTTCCTTTTCGTAAGGGTATGCCCCGACCCTGTTTCGGGCGGGGCGTGAAAAGATTGTTTGACGGTTTATCTTAACACGGCTGCAATGTTTTTTGATAGCGTATTTCCCTACCGGTTTGCTGTTTTTTGCAATGTCTTGCATGGAGCTTTACATTTCGGGCGGTATCCGCATCCGCCGGCGCGGGTCATTTGCAGGGTTTTGCTTCCGGATGACCGGGCGCGGCGGCGAAGGCTTTGCAGTCTTTGAGCAGTTCGGGTAGCAGCGGTGCCCATACGGGCAGTTTGCGGATTTCGTCGGCGTATCGGGGCATCAGGTAGGGGTAATAGGACTGTGTCGCCCGCATCCATTGTTTTGCTTCTGCAACTTTGCCTTGCCGCATCAGGTAGAGGGCGATGCGGTAGGTGGCGGAGTGGGGGCGGTATTTTAGTGATTTGAGGGTTGCTTCTTCCGCCCAAGTCTGGGTTTCGGGGTATTCCGGCAGGGCGAAGTTTACGAGGGAGAAGTCGGCATAAAAGGACAGCATCGGACTGTTTGCGGAAATATAGCGCAACTCGTTGATTTTCCGGTTGAGGGTTTTGGCACTGTCGTCAGTGGCGGGGGAAAAGGCGTTAACCAGCCGGGTGTATGTCCAGTCCAAGTGCAGCAATCCTGCGAATATGGCGGCGGAGGCGGTCAGTATGCCGAGATTGGCGGCTTTTTTGAAGGCGATGCCGTCTGAAGCCTCTGCGGGGGACAGGAAGAGCATCAGTCCGAAAGGGATGAGGAAATAGACATACCACAAAGGATATTCGAGCATACTGTGGCACATACTGACGGCAAGCGTGCAGATTAGGAAAAGCGATGCGGGGGTCAGGGGGCGTTTAAGCAGCCCGGCAATGCCCGTCAGCAGGGTTGCGGCAACCAGAAGCGTGCCGCTGATTCCCATCTCTGCAAGGAGTTGGAGGACGATGTTGTGGGAATGGGTGAACAAGTTGCTGAGGAGGTTGTCGTATATGTTGTGCTGTTCGGCATTGATGAGGAAGGTTTGTTGGGCAAAACTGTTCCAGCCGTGCCCGAATATCGGGGCGGACTGGAAGGCGGCAAGGGCTTTATTCCATTCGATTTGGCGCGGCAAGTCTGTGAAACCGCCGTTGGCAACGCGTTCGACGGCAGTTTCGTAGCGGATGCCGGTAAAGGTTTCCAGAATGGTGTTCATGGAAAATTGGAACAGCGCGGTAAGGAATACGGCTGCGGCTATGCCGAGCATCGTCCGCCTGTTGGATTTGTCCGAACGGAAATACCAGAAGGGAAGGATGAGGGCGATGGCGGCTATGTAGGTCAAGATGGTGCGCGAATTGACCAAACCTAAAACGGCGGTCTGCATAATCAGGCAGATTGCGCCCAAGGCGGGCGGGATTTTTCGTTGTCCGTTGAGGTAGGCGGCGGCGAGTATGCCCCACATCAGGTAGTGTCCGAGGTTGTTGCGCTGCCCGATGTGTCCGATTACGCCTTGCCCGCTGTAAACGATGAGGTTTTGAAGCAGGGGGGTGTCTTCCCAGCCGGCAAACTGGATGACGACGATGCAGGATTGAAGCAGGGAGCCGATAAGCAGCGACCAGGCAAACAGGGTCACGATGCGTTCTTGTCCGAAGTGTGCGACCAAGCTCCGGCAGGCCCACGCGCTGACGGCGAGCAAGATGAAAATCCAAGAGACGATGTCGTTCATACCGGGGTAAATCAGGTTCATCAGGCGTGCCTGAAGATACCAAAACGCCGCCATTGCAAACAGAAGGAAGCTGATAGGTGGGATTTTGACATCAAACAGCTTTTTTCCTGCCGTGAGGAACAACAGGACAATCAGGCCGGCTGCGGCGGCGGCATCGTGGTAAAAGTCGGGCGACGGTTTCAGTTTGAGCGCGAAGGTAAAGGGGACGATGCCTATCCAAAGGAAGCAGGGCAGGATGTAAATCGGCAGTTTGGCGGCGGGGTGCGCGCCGGATACGGTCGTTTCAGCGGGCATTGTTTGTTTCCTTGTATTGTTTGACGAACGACAGGCAGGATATGAAGAAGATGATGCTGAATACTGCGGAAAGCGCGGCGCAAATCTGTTCTGCGGGATAGGCGTCGAACAGGCGCATGACGGCTTCGGCAAAGTAAATCAGAACCAGCATGGAGCTGTATTGGTAGGTGTAGATTTTTTTCTTCAGGATGCCTGAAAGCGGCAGACAGAGGGGGAGGGCTTTGAGCGCGAGCCACGAGCCGCCCGGGCGCAACGGTGCAATCCACAGTTCCCAGGAAAGGGACAGGATTATCAGTGCGATCAGGCTGAAAGAGGTAAGGAGGTAAGCGGTTTGTCTGTTCACGGCGGTCTTTACGGTTTAAGGGCGGACAAGGGGGAGCGGTATCCCAAATCCTGCAACATCGAAACGGTTTCATAAACGGGCAGTCCCATAATGCCGCTGAAGCTGCCTTCGATAGATTGGATAAAGATGCCGCCTATGCCTTGTACGGCGTAGGCGCCGGCTTTGTCCATCGGTTCGCCGCTTTGCACATAGGCGGAAATTTCTTCCGAACTCAGGGGCTTGAAAACGACGCGGTTGGTTTGGACGCGGCTTGACGTTTTGCCGCGATAATGAATGCAGACAGCAGTCAGGACGGTATGTTGTTTGCCGGACAATCGGTTTAAAAATTCGATTGCTTCAGCTTGGGAGCGGGGTTTGCCCAATATGATGCCGTCTGAAACGACGCAGGTATCCGCTGTAATCAAGGGAAAGTCAGGCATTGCGCCGTTGGTTTCGAGAAACAGGGCCAAAGCCGTCTGATTTTTTTCTGCCGCCATTCTTTGAACGTAACAGGCAGGTGTTTCATCGGCTTTAACGGATTCGTCGATACCGGCGGGCAGTTGGATGACGCGGTAGCCCAACTGTGTCAGGATTTCCATTCGGCGCGGGCTGTTTGAACCTAAATAGAGGGTATTCAAAGGTATTCCTTAATCTGTTGCGGTATGAGGCGGAGGTTCGGACGGCATAGTGTCAGGTTGTTGCAGGCGGCTGTATGTCGCCATCCTGTTCTGAACGTGGCGTGAAAAAGCGTCCGAACCAAATACCTGCTTCGTATAAGAGAATCAGCGGAATGGCAAGCAGGGTTTGTGAAATCACATCGGGCGGCGTGATGATGGCGGCAATGACAAACGCGCCGACAATCACATAGGGGCGGGCGCGTTTGAGCTGTCCGGTTGTTACCACGCTGATTTTGGTTAACAGGATAACGACGATGGGAACTTCAAACGTTGTGCCGAACGCAACAAACATGCCTAAGATAAAAGATAGGTATTTGTCGATGTCTGTCGCCATATTGACACCGACAGGGGTAACGCTGGCAAGGAATTTGAAAATGACGGGGAAAACCAGAAAGTAGGCAAATGCCATGCCGATGAAAAACAGGCTGACGCTTGAGAGGACAAGCGGGGTAATCAGGCGTTTTTCGTTTTGATAGAGTGCGGGGGCGACAAATGCCCAGATTTGGTAGAGCGTATGCGGCAGCGAAATTAAAAATGCCGCCATCAGGGTAACTTTGACCGGAACGAAAAACGGTGCGATGACATCTGTGGCAATCATGCTGGTGTCTTTGGGCAGGTTTGCCATCAGCGGGTCGGCGATAAAAGTATAGAGTTGTTGGGCAAACGGCATTAGGCCGAAAAAGCAGACTAAGATACCGACAACCGTCCACATCAGGCGGCGGCGCAGCTCGATGAGGTGTTCGACAAGCGGTTGGACGGGTTGTTCGTTTTGTGTTTCGGACACCGGATTGCCCTCTTTATGATTTACGGACGCGCAATTTAGGTTTGGCGCGGGATTTAGGACGCAAATCGCGTTTGCGGCTTATTGCCTGTTTACGCAGCGAAGTGGTGTGCGGAACAGGGGTTTCAACAGCGGTATCGATATAGCTGACTTCGACGGTCTGTACGACGGGTGCGGCGGCAGAAGCAGTCAGGTATTCCCGCCATGCGCGGTCTTGGTCGGTTTCCGCGGGTTCGGCTGTACTGCCGGTTTGCCCGCTGTCCCCAAGGGTTTCGGCGGAAGTATCGGAACGTTCGGACGGCATAACGTCGGAAATGCCGTCTGATAGGGTGTTTGCCGCATCGGGAAAGGGATTGCCGTTTTCATCGACACCGAAATCAGCAGGCGTGCGCTGTTCGGGCAGTTTTTCCCAAGGCTTCAGACCGTCGGAAATATCGTGCAGACTGTTCTGCATATCCGTACCGGTTTCTTTGAGGCTGTCTCGAACCTGAGCAGCGGCAGCTTCGAATTCCTGCTTTGCCTTCCTCAGTTCTTCCAGTTCGATTTGAGTGTCAAATTCCTGTTTGACGCTGCCGACAAAGCGTTGCAGCCTGCCGATGAGCCGTCCGGCGGTGCGGGCGGCCTCGGGCAGGCGTTCGGGGCCGAGGACAATCAGGGCGATAATGCCGACAAAAACCAGCTCGCCCAAACCGAAATCAAACATAAATTACGCTTTGTCTTCGTCTTTTTTGTGTTCGATTACATCGTCTTTTTGGGCTTCTTTGCCGTCTGTACCTTCGTTCAGCCCCTGTTTGAAGTCATGAACCGCACCGCCGAGGTCTTTGCCGACGTTGCGCAGTTTTTTGGTGCCGAATATCAAAACGACGATAATCAGTACGATAATCCAGTGCGTCAGAGAAAAACTGCCCATGATGTATCCTTAAGTAAGTATTAGGGGTTGATTGTGAAATAACGGTTTATACGGGTGTGCCCATGATGTGTATATGCAGGTGGAAGACCTCTTGTCCGCCGCCTTTTCCGGTGTTGATCAGGGTTTTGAAGCCGTCTGCCAGTCCTGCCGCTTTGGCGATTTCGGGAACTTTCAGCATCATTTTTCCCAAAAGGGGCTGATGTTCGGGCGCGGCGTGTGCCAACGAATCGAAATGGACTTTGGGAATCAGCAGCAGATGAACCGGAGCAGCGGGGTTGATGTCTTTGAAACAAACCATTTCGCCGTCTTCATAGACGGTTTGCGCCGGAATGTCTTTGGCGGCGATTTTGCAGAAAATACAGTTGTCCATAACGGCTCCGATGCCGTCTGAACAGCGGTCAGACGGATTGAATGTGGGAAAGTGCGGATTTTAATATAAATTCAAGATTCTGTGCGAGCGGCTTTTTCGGCCAAGCCCGACAAACCTTGGCGGCGCGCAAGTTCGTCCAATACGTCTTCCGCCTTCAGGTCGTGGTGTGTCAGAAGAATCATGGTGTGAAACCATAAGTCGGCAACTTCGTAAACCAGGTGGGACGGGTTTTTGTCTTTGGATGCCATCAACACTTCGCCCGCCTCTTCAATCACTTTTTTTAGGATTTTGTCTTCGCCCTTATGCAAGAGCTGTGCGACGTAAGATTCGGACGGATTGGCAGATTTTCGCTGGGTGATGGTTTGTTGGATGGCGGATAGTACGGAATCTCCCATGATTTTCCTTCTGTTTGTTTCTGTTTGTTCGGAATGATAGGCTAAACGGCTGCTCTCGGGCAATACGCCTGTTGCGCTTCGTTGGAAAATGCCGTCTGAGCGTTTCAGACGGCATTTGTGCTGTTGCAAATGTAATTTGCTTACAGGTTTGGACTCACAATAATTTTAACGGCGGATTCGTTGTTGTGGATCAGACGCTCGAAGCCTTCGGAAACCAGTTCGTCCAGCTTGATGCGCTGGGTGATGAAGGGTTCGAGGTTGATTTTGCCTTCTTCGACCAGTTTGATGGTTTCGGCGTGGTCGTTACAGTAGGCAATCGTGCCGCGCACATCCAGCTCTTTCATCACGACGCTGTGGACGTTGACGGTTGCAGGGTGGCTCCAGATGGATACGATAACCAAATTGGCGGCAGGTTTGCAGGCTTCGACCAAAGTATCCAACACTTTGTTCACGCTGGTACATTCGAATGCCACGTCCACGCCTTCGCCGTTGGTCAGTTTTTTCACCTCTTCGACAACATCGACTTCGGACGGGTCGAGGATGTAGTCGGCAACGCCGGATTCGCGCGCTTTGTCTTTGCGTGCTTTACTCAACTCGGTGATGATGACTTTGATGCCTTTGGCTTTCAACACGGCAGCCAACAGCAAACCGATCGGACCTGCGCCGCCGACCAATGCGACGTCGCCTGCTTTCGCGCCGCTGCGTACATAGGCGTGGTGTCCGACAGACAGCGGTTCGATCAAAGCGGCTTGATCCAACGGGATTTTGTCGGAAATCGGATGCACCCAACGACGTTTGACGGCGATTTTTTCGGACAGACCGCCACCGCAGCCGCCCAAGCCGATAAAGTTCATATCTTTGGAGAGGTGGTAGTTGCTGCCTTCTCCGGTCGGTACGTCATCGCGGATGATGTAGGGTTCGACCACGACGTGTTGGCCGACTTTGATGTCGTCCACGCCTTCGCCGACGGCATAGACCACGCCGGAGAACTCGTGTCCCATCGTTACGGGTGCGGACTCGCCGGAAATCGGGTGCGGATGACCGCAAGGCGGAATGAAAATCGGGCCTTCCATGAATTCGTGCAGGTCAGTACCGCAGATGCCGCACCAGGCGACATTGATGCCGACAGTGCCGGGGGCGACGGTCGGTTCGGGGATGTCTTCGATGCGGATGTCGCCTTTATCGTAAAAACGTGCTGCTTTCATTGTAACGCTCCTTGTTTTCAAGTAGGAATACCGTCTGAATCTGGCAGGCGGCGGTTGAAATGGGAATGGCGTGAAGAAGCCTGACCGTTTCCAGTTGAATCTGTTTAGATATTTTACTACAAGAGATGTGTTTAAGCACGCGGAAGGCTTTCTGTTTGCGTCAGGTCAAATAATGATGTCGTCTGAAAACCGAATCGGCTTCAGACGGCATTTATAGTGGATTAACAAAAACCAGTACGGCGTTGCCTCGCCTTAGCTCAAAGAGAACGATTCTCTAAGGTGCTGAAGCACCAAGTGAGTCGGTTCCGTACCATCTGTACTGTCTGCGGCTTCGTCGCCTTGTCCTGATTTAAATTTAATCCACTATATGTCGTAACGGTCGGATTGGGTAGGTTGGCGCACCTGTCCGGTTTTCGGTTTGGCAAACCGTTTTTTTGTTGGGTCCAGTGTTTTCTGATAGGCGGTTGCGGCATCGGATTTGCCCAGCCCTGCCAGCACGCGGATATGCTCGGCAGCAGATTGTGCCAGAGGTTCAAGGGTGTAGCCGCCTTCGAGTACGGATACGATTTTGCCGGGGCAGCCCGATGCCGTCTGAATGATTTTGTGTGTCAGCCAGGCAAAATCCGCCTCGTGCAGGTTGAGCCTGCCCGATTCGTCTAGACGGTGTGCGTCGAATCCTGCCGACAGCAGCACCAGTTCGGGTTTGAATGCGGCAAGCCGGGGCAGCCACTGTCTGCGGACGGCTTCGCGGAATGTGCGGCTGCCCGTTCCCGGCGGCAAGGGCAGGTGCACCATATTGCCGCCGTCGGGCATATCGTTGTTTTCGGGGAAAGGAAAAAGGTCGGTTTCAAACAGGTTGAAAAACAGGATGCGCGGATCGTCTTTGAATATTTCTGCCGTACCGTCGCCGTAGTGGACATCGAAATCGATGACGGCAATGCGTTTCAGGCGGTATTCGGCAATGGCATGCATGACGCCGGCGGCAACGTTGTTCAGCAGGCAGAATCCGCCGGCTTTGCCGCTGCCCGCATGGTGTCCGGGCGGGCGGGCGGCGCAAAAGGCATGCCATGCTTTACGGTTCATGACCATGTCGACTGCCTGAACTGCCGAACCTGCGGAAAAACGGGCGGCAGACAGGGAGTTTTTGCTGATAACGGTGTCGTCGTCCAAGCGGCAAATCTTGCCGTCTTCGGGCAGGCGGGACTCTAACCGGTTTAAATATTTGCTCGTATGGGTAAGCGCGAGGCGCGTATCGCTGATTTCTTCCGCCTCTATGGTTTGGAGGTGCTGCCAAATACCGGCGCGGCGCAATGCCTGCTCGATGCAGAGGATGCGGTCGGGCGAATCGGGATGGTTTGCGCCGGGTTCGTGCCCGGTGCAGGCGGGATGCGAAATCCATGCGGTGCGGGCGTTTTTGCCCAAAAAGAGGCGCAACAGCGCATAGAATTTCAAGATTAGGCGGGTCAAGGACATGGGTTTGTGGACGGGCAGGCTGCGGTATACGGTCGGTACGGACGGCAAACCCGATATATTGTTTACGGTCTTATGTTATTATATACCCCTCTCGATTTTCAACCATATTAGAAAGAACGGATAAATTATGAATCAAGCTGTTGCACAATTTGCTCCTTTAGTGTTGATTATGGTGGTGTTCTACTTCCTGATCATGCGTCCGCAGCAAAAGAAATTCAAAGCGCATCAGGCAATGCTTGCCGCCTTGAAAGTCGGCGACAAAGTGGTCTTGGCGGCAGGTTTCAAGGGTAAGGTAACCAGAGTCGGCGAACAGTTTTTTACCGTGGATATCGGACAGGGTACAAAAATCGAGGTCGAAGTGGAACGCAATGCGATTTCTGCAAAAGTCGATTGATTTGTGCCGACAAGCCGCATCGGAAAAGCCCGAATGCGGCACTTTGTTTTGAATTCCAACCGAAGGCTTGACCATGTTCCGACACGCAGGGCGGCATATTCAAGATGCCGCCTTCCGGTCTTGCCTGGCTGGGAAGGGTTTTTGCCTCTTCTGAAATAGCCCGATTCCGACACCACCGAAAGGGTGGGGTTCCAACCATTAAGGAACAATGATGAACCGTTATCCTTTATGGAAATATCTGCTGATTGTGTTCACAATTGCGGTTGCCGCAGTGTATTCGCTGCCCAACCTATTCGGCGAAACACCCGCCGTGCAGGTATCGACCAACCGACAAGCCATCATCATCAACGAACAGACTCAATTCAAAGTGGATGCCGCGCTGAAAAACGCAGGTATTCAGACCGACGGGATGTTTGTTGTGGACAATTCACTGAAAGTGCGTTTCAAAGACACAGAAACGCAGCTTAAAGCGCGCGACGTCATCGAAAACACTTTGGGCGAAGGGTATATTACCGCGCTCAACCTGTTGGCGGACAGCCCCGAATGGATGGCGAAAATCAAAGCCAATCCGATGTTTTTGGGTTTGGACTTGCGCGGCGGCGTGCATTTCACCATGCAGGTCGATATGAAAGCGGCGATGCAGAAAACGTTTGAACGTTATTCGGGCGACATCCGCCGCGAACTGCGCCGCGAAAAAATCCGCAGCGGCACGGTGCGTCAGGCTGGAAACAGCCTGACCGTCCCTTTGCAGGATGCAGGTGATGTGCAAAAGGCTCTGCCGCAGTTGCGCAAGCTGTTTCCTGAAGCAACGCTGAATTCAGACGGCAGCAATATCGTCTTGACGCTTTCGGAAGAGGCGGTCAATAAAGTGCGTTCCGATGCGGTCAAACAGAACATCACTACCCTGCACAACCGTGTGAACGAGTTGGGCGTGGCCGAACCCGTCATCCAGCAGTCCGGTGCCGACCGTATCGTCGTGCAGCTTCCGGGCGTTCAGGATACTGCCAAGGCAAAAGACATCATCGGCCGTACCGCGACTTTGGAATTGCGTATGGTGGAGGACGATCCTGCCAAGTTGCGCGAGGCATTGGAAGGCAACGTGCCGAGCGGTTATGAGCTGCTTTCAAGCGGCGGAGATCGTCCCGAAACTCTGCTAATCAGCAAACAGGTCGAGCTGACGGGCGACAACATCAACGATGCGCAACCGAGTTTCGACCAAATGGGCGCACCTGCCGTCAGTCTGAGCTTGGACAGCGCGGGTGGCAGCATTTTTGGCGAACTGACTGCCGCAAATGTCGGCAAACGCATGGCGATGGTTTTGATCGACCAAGGAAAATCCGAGGTTGTAACCGCGCCGGTTATCCGTACTGCCATTACCGGCGGACGCGTGGAAATTTCCGGAAGCATGACGACAGCCGAAGCCAATGATACGTCTTTGCTGTTGCGTGCCGGTTCTCTTGCCGCGCCGATGCAGATTGTCGAAGAACGTACCATCGGTCCGTCTTTGGGTAAGGAGAACATCGAAAAAGGCTTCCATTCGACTTTATGGGGTTTTGCCATCGTTGCTGCATTCATGGTGGTTTACTATCGTCTGATGGGTTTCTTTTCTACCATTGCATTGAGTGCCAACATACTGTTCCTAATCGGTATTTTGTCTGCCATGCAGGCAACGTTGACGTTACCGGGTATGGCCGCGCTGGCGTTGACTTTGGGTATGGCAATCGACTCCAACGTCTTGATTAACGAACGTATCCGCGAAGAATTGCGTGCCGGCGTGCCGCCGCAGCAGGCAATCAATCTCGGTTTCCAACACGCATGGGCGACCATTGTCGATTCCAACCTGACTTCGCTGATTGCCGGTATCGCGCTTTTGGTATTCGGTTCCGGCCCGGTACGCGGTTTTGCGGTCGTACACTGTTTGGGTATTCTGACTTCGATGTATTCCTCCGTCGTCGTATTCCGTGCGTTGGTCAATCTGTGGTACGGACGCAGACGCAAATTGCAGAATATTTCCATCGGTGCGGTATGGAAACCTGAAGCCGAAACTGCGGCAGGTAAGGAGTAAGCTATGGAACTCTTTAAAATCAAACGCGATATTCCGTTTATGAGCTACGGCAAACTGACGACCTTCATTTCGTTGGTTACGTTTATCGCTGCCGTGTTCTTTTTGGTTACCAGAGGTCTGAATTTCTCTGTCGAATTTACCGGCGGTACGGTAATGGAAGTCCAATATCAGCAGGGTGCGGATGTCAATAAGATGCGCGAACGCCTCGATACGCTGAAAATAGGTGATGTACAGGTTCAGGCATTGGGTACGAACAAACACATCATGATCCGCCTGCCGAACAAAGAAGGTGTTACTTCCGCACAGTTGTCCAATCAGGTTATGGATTTGCTGAAAAAAGACAGTCCCGACGTTACCTTGCGCCAAGTCGAATTTATCGGCCCGCAAGTCGGTGAGGAATTGGTAAGTAATGGATTGATGGCTTTAGGTTTTGTCGTTATCGGCATCATTATTTACCTGTCGATGCGTTTTGAATGGCGTTTTGCCGTATCTGCCATTATCGCCAATATGCACGACATCGTGATTATTCTCGGCTGCTTTGCCTTCTTCCAATGGGAATTTTCGCTGACCGTCTTGGCGGGTATCCTTGCCGTATTGGGCTATTCTGTGAACGAATCCGTCGTCGTCTTCGACCGTATCCGTGAAAACTTCCGCAAGCCGGCGATGCGCGGACATGCCGTGCCGGAAGTCATCGACAACGCGATTACCGCAACGATGAGCCGCACCATCATTACCCACGGTTCGACCGAGGCGATGGTCGTATCCATGCTGGTGTTCGGCGGTGCGGCCTTGCACGGCTTTTCTATGGCGTTGACCATTGGCATCGTGTTCGGCATTTATTCTTCCGTATTGGTTGCCAGCCCGCTTCTGCTAATGTTCGGTTTGAGCCGCGACAATATCGGTAAAGAACCGAAGAAGAAAGAAGAAATCGTGGTTTGAAGCGCATATGCCGTCTGAACATTGCCGTCTCAAGCAGACAATGCTTCAGACGGCATTTTTAACGGTTACTTCCACGGTCTTAAAATATTGTGCAGAAATGCGGGAATTGTGTCATAATGCCACGTTGTCCTATCTTGGGCATAGGGAGTTTGCCGTTGTCTTCAGGCTTGGCAAACTTGTCTGAATCCCTATGGGGATTCTTATATTTTTGGAGTTTTCATTATGGCACTGACCGTAGAACAAAAAGCACAAATCGTTAAAGATTTCCAACGCAAAGAAGGCGACACCGGCTCTTCCGAAGTACAAGTCGCTCTGTTGACTTTCCGCATCAACGACCTGACCCCCCACTTCAAAGCCAACCCCAAAGACCACCACAGCCGTCGCGGCCTGTTGAAAATGGTCAGCCAACGCCGCCGCCTGCTGGCCTACTTGCGCCGTACCCAGCCCGATACGTATCGCGCGTTGATTACCCGCTTGGGTCTGCGTAAATAATTACGCTTTCCGACACCGCCCAGAAAAATGGGCGGTGTTTTCTTTTCTGTTGCTTTCCGACAAGCTCAAATCCATATTTATAGTGGATTAAATTTAAATCAGGACAAGGCGACGAAGCCGCAGACAGTACAGATAGTACGGCAAGGCGAGGCAACGCTGTACTGGTTTAAATTTAATCCACTATATTGCCCGAAAACCGCATAAACTAATATAATATAAAGTTCTTTGGAATCTTGTTCCATTTCATGCTGCCCGTGCGCTTTACAAGAGTTTCAGACGGCATCAAACGTTTAACTCCCGCCAGCAATCAAACAGCTTTTTATCACCCATTCGAACATCCGTTTTGCCGGTACTCGTCTTTTTATTGGAGTATTGCCATTATGACCGCAACCACTGCGTCTTCAACCAAGCCTTATCTGCAAATCCAAGGTTTGGTGAAAAAGTTTGGTGACAATTACGCTGTCGATAACATCGACTTGGACATTTATCAACACGAAATCTTCGCCCTTTTGGGCAGTTCCGGCAGCGGAAAATCTACACTGCTGCGTATGCTGGCGGGTATGGAAAGTCCCAATCAGGGAAAAATTATCCTTGATGGTCAGGATATTACCAAACTTGCACCCTATGATCGCCCCATCAATATGATGTTCCAAAGTTACGCGCTTTTTCCGCATATGACCGTAGAACAAAACATTGCCTTCGGTCTGAAACAGGACAAAATGCCTAAAGGCGAAATCGCCGCGCGCGTCGAAGAAATGCTCCGCCTGGTTCAGATGACCAAATTTGCTAAACGCAAACCGCACCAATTGTCCGGCGGTCAGCAGCAGCGCATTGCTTTGGCACGCAGTCTGGCAAAACGTCCGAAAATTCTACTGCTGGATGAGCCCCTCGGTGCATTGGACAAAAAACTGCGCCAACAAACCCAGCTTGAGTTGGTCAATACGCTGGAACAAGTCGGCGTAACCTGTATTATGGTTACGCACGACCAAGAAGAGGCGATGACGATGGCGACCCGCATCGCCATTATGTCTGACGGTCAGTTGCAGCAAGTCGGCACACCCAGCGACGTGTACGACTATCCCAACAGCCGCTTCACTGCCGAGTTTATCGGCGAAACCAACATCTTTGACGGTGTGGTGATTGAAGATCATGCCGACTATGCCGTTATCGAATGCGAAGGTTTGGAAAACCACGTCCGCATCGATCACGGTTTGGGTGGTCCGAGCGAGCAGGACCTTTGGGTTAGTATTCGACCAGAGGATATTGATTTATATAAAGAAAAACCCGAATATTTGGGCGACTACAACTGGGCGAAAGGCACGGTAAAAGAAATCGCCTATTTGGGCAGCTTCGCCATTTACCATATCAAGCTCGGCAACGGGCGCGTCGTCAAAAGCCAAGTCCCCGCCCCTTACTGGTATGTGCGCAACATTACACCGCCGACTTGGGACGAAACCGTCTATATCAGCTGGCCGGAAAACCAACCGACTCCGTTGTTCCGTTGATTTAAGGGGAATGCAATGAACCTTAATAAACTGAAAAACAAACTGTTCCGCCGTCCGGGGCAGCGTGCGGTGATTGCCGTACCGTATATTTGGCTTTTGGTGCTGTTTCTGATTCCGTTCGCCATCGTGCTGAAAATCAGCTTTGCCGAACAAGAAATCGCCATTCCGCCGTTTACGCCGCTGACCAGCATCGACGAAGATTTAGGTCGTCTGAATATCGCCATCAGTTATCAAAACTATGCCGATATTTTCCAAAATTTTTGGCATACCCTTAACCCGTTCGGCGACAGTGAAAACAGCAATATCTATCTGATGACCTACTGGTCTTCAATCAAAACCGCATTGATGACGACAGTGATTTGCCTGTTGGTCGGTTATCCGACCGCCTATGCGATTTCTCGTGCCAATCCTTCTGTCCGCAATGGTTTGCTGCTTGCCATTATGCTGCCCTTTTGGACATCGTTCCTGTTGCGCGTCTATGCGTGGATGGGTCTGCTCGGGCATAACGGTATTGTAAACAACCTGTTGATTAAAATGGGTATTATCAGCGAGCCTTTGGATTTGTTCTACAATGCCTTTTCGCTCAATTTGGTGATGGTTTACGCCTATCTGCCGTTTATGATTCTGCCGCTATACACGCAACTGGTGAAACTCGACAACCGCCTGCTTGAAGCGGCTTCCGATTTGGGTGCGGGGCCGGTCAAATCGTTCTTGACGATTACCCTGCCTTTGTCGAAAACCGGCATTATTGCAGGCTCCATGCTGGTTTTCGTCCCTGCTGTCGGCGAGTTCGTCATTCCCGAGCTGGTCGGCGGTTCGGAAAACCTGATGATTGGTAAAGTCTTGTGGCAGGCGTTCTTCGATCAAAACAACTGGCCGCTGGCTTCCGCCGTCGCCGTCGTGATGGTCGCGCTGCTGGTCGTGCCGATTGCCCTGTTTCAGCATTATGAAAACCGCGAATTGGAAGAAGGAGCCAAATAATGCAGAAATCCAAATTATCTTGGTTCTTGAAACTGATGTTGGCACTGTCGCTGGCGTTTCTGTATATCCCGCTGGTTGTTTTGGTCATCTATTCGTTTAACGAATCCAAGCTGGTAACCGTTTGGGGCGGCTTTTCGACCAAGTGGTACGGCGCATTGCTGGAAAACGACACCATCTTGGAAGCCGCTTGGCTGTCGCTGCGGATTGCCGTTGTGTCTTCGCTTGCTGCCGTCGTTTTGGGCACGCTGGCAGGCTATGCGATGGCGCGGATTAAACGTTTTCGCGGCAGTACCTTGTTCGCCGGTATGATTTCCGCACCTATGGTGATGCCCGACGTGATTACCGGTCTGTCTATGCTGCTGCTGATTATTCAGGTACAGATATTTTTGCAGGGCAGCGAATGGTTACAACATCTCTACTTCGATCGTGGCTTTTTCACTATTTTCTTAGGACATACGACGCTGTGCATGGCATACATTACCGTTGTTATCCGTTCGCGTCTGGTTGAGCTTGACCAATCGCTCGAAGAAGCCGCAATGGATTTGGGCGCGCGTCCGCTGAAAATCTTTTTTGTCATCACTTTGCCTTTGATTGCCCCTGCCATCGCTTCAGGCTTTCTGCTCGGCATTACCCTGTCTTTGGATGATTTGGTAATTACCTCATTCCTCTCCGGCCCCGGTTCATCCACATTGCCGCAGGTGATTTTCTCCAAAATCAAGCTGGGTCTTGATCCGCAGATGAATGTCTTGGCGACCATCCTAATCGGCATCATCGGAACATTGGTCATCATCGTCAATTATTGGATGATGAGGCAGGCAACCAAGCGTGACCGAGAAGCGGCAGAAGCCTACCGCCAAGAAAAATTGGCTGCCGAGAAAGCAAATTAATTAATAAGGCAGGCTGACCGCATGACTGGGTCAGCCTGTTTTCTTCAACCGATTTTCTGTTTGGACGATATGGCCCGACAGCCTGTATCATTCCGTCCGAAAATACACCTGATAAAGCAAACACAATGATTCGCCCTGATTTTCAAGAATATCTGCCTTCTTATTATTTTAGTTCGGTTAATCCTCATACTGTTTATCCGAAACTTCAATGCCGTCTGAAAACCGATACCTGTATCATCGGCGGCGGATTGAGTGGTTTGTGCACTGCATTGCCCTTGGCGGAGCAGGGACATGAAACGGTTGTGTTGGAAGCCGCGCGTATCGGTTTCGGCGCGTCGGGACGGAGTGGCGGGCAGGTTATCAGCGATTACGCCTGCGGTATGGGGGAAATTGAAAAACAGGTCGGCTTGGAGCAGGCGCAATGGTTTTGGCAACAGTCTTTGCAGGCGGTCGAACTGGTGGACGAACGCGTCCGCAAACATGCCATTGATTGCGATTGGCAGCGCGGTTATGCCACGGTTGCCGTCCGTCCGCAGCATTGGGAAGAGTTGCAGCAGTGGCATGAACACGCCCAACGGCATTACGGTGCGAGTCATTATCAACTTTGGGATAAAGCCGAGTTGAAACAGCAGCTTGACAGCGATATGTACCAAGGGGCACAATTCGACCCCTTATCCGGACACCTGCATCCGCTCAATTACACTTTGGGCATCGCTCGTGCCGCTGCCGAAGCCGGTGCGCAGATTTTCGAGCAATCCCCGATGACGTGCATCGAACCGCATCAAAACGGTTGGCTGGTTTACACGCCCGAAGGCAGCGTCGAGTGCAAAAATGTGGTCTATGCTGTCAATACCTATGCCGGTTTGAATCCGATATTCAAGCCTTTGGAGCGTAAGGCGATTGCCGTTAGCACCTTTATTATTGCCACCGAACCCTTGGGGGCGCGCGCAAAAGGGCTTATCCGCAACAATATGGCTGTATGCGACAACCGCCATATTTTGGATTATTACCGCCTCAGCGCGGACGGCAGACTGCTTTTCGGCGGTAAGGATAACGAGTTTATCGACAATCCTGCGCGTATGACCGAGCTTGTCCGCCAAGATATGCTTAAAGTTTTTCCGCAGCTTGCCGATGTCAAAATCGAATATTCGTGGGGCGGGGAGTGCGATATTACCGCCAACCTTGTCCCGCATTTCGGACGTTTGGCCCCGAATGTTTTTTATACGCAAGGTTATTCCGGACACGGGATGGCGATAACAGGTATTGCAGGTTTGGCGGTTGCCGAAGCAATTTTAGGGGACGAATGCCGTCTGAAGCCGTTTGAGCGGTTGCGCCAGCCGAATATTATCCTGCAACCGTTTTTGCGCAAACTCGGTTCTTTCCTCGGCTCGAAATATTATCAGTGGAAAGACAGCCGTTAAGCGTCGCAGGCAGTATAGTGGATTAACAAAAACCAGTACGGCGTTGGCCTCGCCTTAGCTCAAAGAGAACGATTCTCTAAGGTGCTGAAGCACCAAGTGAGTCGGTTCCGTACCATCTGTACTGTCTGCGGCTTCGTCGCCTTGTCCTGATTTAAATTTAATCCACTATATGTTTATCCATCGGCGGCAAACGTGAAAAATGCCGTCTGAAACCCGATTTTCAGGCTTCAGACGGCATAACCGCCCTTATTCCACGCGTTCGCCGTGGATATTCAGATCCAAACCTTCGCGTTCGACATCCTTGCCGACGCGCAGGCCGCCGCAGATTTTCCCCACGACCTTCAAAATCGCCCAACTCATCAGCCCGCTGTATGCCGCCATAACGAACCCGTCTTTTACCTGTATCCACAACTGCTGCCAAACTGCCGCATCCCCGCCGAAAATGCGGTTGTCGAAAAAGATGCCGGTCAATATTCCGCCCACCAGCCCGCCGAATCCGTGTATGCCGAAAGCGTCCAAAGAATCATCGTAACGCAATTTGTGTTTGACGACGGTGACGGACACAAAGCACGCGGCGGCAGTCAATATACCGATGGCGGCCGCGCCCGACGGGCCGGTAAAGCCGGCGGCAGGGGTGATGCCGACCAGACCGGAAACCGCGCCGGAAGCCAGCCCCAAAGCGGAAGGTTTGTGTCCCGCTATTTTTTCGCAGGCAAGCCAGCCTGCCGCGCCGAATACGGCCGACACCTGCGTTACCGCCATCGCCATACCCGCCGCCGCGTCTGCCGCAAGCGCCGATCCGGCGTTAAAGCCGAACCAGCCGAACCACAACATTGCCGCGCCGATCAGTGTCATCGCCATATTGTGCGGAGGCATCGCCTCGCGCCCGTAGCCTATGCGCCTGCCCAAAACCAAGGCGGCGACGAGTCCCGCGATACCGGCATTGATGTGCACCACCGTACCGCCGGCATAATCCAATACGCCGCCCTTGCTCATAAAGCCGCCGCCCCACACCCAATGCGCTCCCGGCACATAAACCAATAAAAACCATATGCCCGAAAACAGCATCATTGCCGAATATTTCATCCGTTCGGCAAACGCGCCGGTAATAATGGCGGTCGAAATAATGGCAAACGTCATCTGAAAAAACATAAATACCGGTTCGGGAACAGTCGGCGCATTGGGCGACACGGTCAGCATCTGTGCGGCAGCGTCTATCTGCATCCCGCTTAAAAATACGCGCCCCAAACCGCCGATAAAGGCATTTCCCGGCGTGAACGCTAAAGAATAGCCGACGGCGACCCAAAGGATGCCCACCAATGTCGCGATGGAAAAGCTGTGCATCATCGTCGAGAGCAGGTTTTTTTTCCGCACCATCCCGCCGTAGAATAAAGCCAGCCCGGGAAGCGTCATCAACAGTACCAAGGCAGCCGCAGTCATCACCCAGGCGGTATCGCCCGAATTGACGGCGGAATAAGGCTTCCACCAGTTTAAAGGTTCTGCCGATAGGGATGCCGGCAGCAAAGATGCCGCCCATATGTGTTTTTTCATTTTGATTAAAGTTTCCTTAATGGTTGAGCCCGTCTTTCGGAAAGGCGGGGTCGGGGCTTGTCCGGGAGGGACGCAAGCCCTGCCGGACCGGGGCGGCGCGGGGATTTTGCCGATGTGCCGCCCTGTGCGTGAAACAAATCCCTTGTTTGAATATGGAAATATCGCATCCAATCCCTTGCACCCGTTGTCCGGCGGGAGGATTTATCCTTAGGCGGCGCATATGTGGGCGTATGGATTGTCAACAATTTACTGTAGGAAAATATACAGAGGTTTGGGCGATAAGGCAAAATATTGTTGACAATATTTTTATTTTATAAAATTAATTTATTGATTAATATATTAAAAATTTTTAATTGGAAATATAGTGGATTAACAAAAATCAGGACAAG
>NZ_KV815422.1:0-10421 GCF_001814225.1 Neisseria sp. HMSC070F02
TGTTAGGGAAAGTTGCACTTCAAATGCGAATCCGTCGGCATATTGTTTTCAAATGAGGGCGTTCTCCGTCCGCAACCATAAAGGAAGTTTCATGAACCGGACTTATGCCAATTTCTACGAAATGCTGACCGCCGCCTGCCGCAAAAACGGCAACGGCACGGCAGTGTTCGACGGCAAGGAAAAAACCGCCTACCGCGCGCTCAAGCAGGAAGCCGAAGCCGTTGCGGCGTATCTGCAAAATATCGGCGTGAAGTTCGGCGACACGGTCGCGCTGGCGGTTTCCAATTCCACGGAATTTATTACCGCCTATTTCGCCGTATCCGCCATCGGCGCGGTTGCCGTACCGATGAACACATTTTTGAAAAACAGCGAATACGCGTATATCCTGAACGACTGCAAGGCGCGCTTCCTGTTCGCCTCGGCCGGCCTGTCAAAAGAATTGGCGGGCTTGAAGGCGCAAACGCCCGTCGAAAAAATCATTTGGACGGGCCAAAGCCGTCCGGACGGCGAAATGGCGGAAGGCGATGCCTTTTTTGAAGACGTGCGCCGCTTCCCCGAAAAACCCGACTTGGGCCGCCAACCCCGGATAAATGATTTGGCACACATCATCTACACCTCCGGCACGACGGGGCATCCCAAAGGTGCGCTAATCAGCTACGCCAACCTGTTCGCCAACCTGAACGGCATCGAACGCATCTTTAAAATCTCCAAACGCGACCGCTTTATCGTTTTCCTGCCGATGTTCCACAGCTTCACGCTGACGGCTATGGTGCTGCTGCCGATTTATATGGCGTGTTCGATTATTTTGGTCAAATCCGTTTTTCCGTTTTCCAACGTTTTGAAACAGGCCCTGCTCAAACGCGCGACCGTGTTTTTGGGCATACCCGCGATTTACACCGCAATGAGCAAGGCGAAAATCCCTTGGTATTTCAGATGGTTCAACCGCATTCGCCTGTTTATCAGCGGCGGTGCGCCTTTGGCGGAACAAACCATCCTCGATTTCAAAGCCAAGTTCCCTCGCGCCAAATTGCTGGAAGGCTACGGACTGAGCGAAGCCTCTCCCGTCGTCGCCGTCAATACGCCCGAGAGGCAAAAAGCCCGCAGCGTCGGCATCCCCCTGCCCGGTTTGGAAGCCAAAGCCGTCGATGAAGAATTGGTCGAAGTGCCGCGCGGCGAAGTGGGCGAACTGATCGTCAGGGGCGGTTCGGTGATGCGGGGCTACCTCAATATGCCTGCCGCCACCGATGAAACCATCGTCAACGGCTGGTTGAAAACGGGCGATTTCGTTACCATAGACGAAGACGGCTTTATCTTTATCGTCGACCGCAAAAAAGATTTGATTATTTCCAAAGGTCAAAACGTCTATCCGCGCGAAATCGAAGAAGAAATCTACAAACTCGATGCCGTCGAAGCCGCCGCCGTCATCGGCGTGAAAGACCGTTATGCCGACGAGGAAATCGTCGCCTTCGTCCAATTGAAGGAAGGTATGGATTTGGGCGAGAACGAAATCCGCCGCCACCTGCGTACCGTGCTGGCAAATTTCAAAATCCCCAAACAAATCCACTTTAAAGACGGGCTGCCGCGCAACGCTACGGGCAAGGTATTGAAACGGGTGTTGAAGGAGCAGTTTGACGGAAACAAATGAACGCCGTGCCGTCCGAAGCCCCGTCCGGCAAAAAAAATGCGGTGAATCTGATTCACCGCATTTTTTTTGGCAAACGCCAGAGATAAGGCACTTACTCTGCCAATTCCACCTGCTCGTGCGCCATCAGTTCCTGACCGACATCATCCAACAACATCAAATAACGTTCGTAGTTTTTCAAAATGTCGGCAATCAGCTCGTCCTTGTTCATATACTGCACATCGTACCCGACGCGCCCGTCGAAAAAATAAGCGTAGGGTTTGTAAGTTGTCTGATGCCGGATATGCGGCAGCTTGCCGTCGTTAATCAACTGGTCGGATACATCCTGCCCGACAGACTTAATCCCGTACATAAAATCGCGCATCGTCTCTTTCCGAATGACGAACTCGATTGCGGGCTCGTCCTGATGAAACATCTTATCGACCCGGACGCTCAAGCCGTATTCTTCCGAAAGCTCCCGTTGCAACTCGTGCATAGCGGGCGATGCGGTATGTTTGAGGAATTTTAAAATATCCTGCTCCTGCGTCTGGCTCATTATCTGCACCAGCCGTTCTTTCCACTTGCCGCCCGTCCAAAATACACTGGTAGGGTTAACCCGGGTCTCAAAATATTTCTTATCCGCACTCAAGCCTTTCCACAGGCTGAAACACATTATCAGCATCAGCAGGGCAAACGGCAGGGAAACAATCAGGGTCATAGACTGCAGGTTGCCGAGTCCGCCCGAGCGCATCAGCAAAACGGCAACGGCAGACATCAGCACGCCCCACATAACCGCCTGCCACCGTGGCGCGCTCAAGCCTTTGTCCCGAGAGGTAATATTGTTCAGGACATAAATCCCGGAATCGGCAGAAGTTACAAAAAACAGAGAAATGACCAGCAGGCTGACGATGCTCGTCAATTCGGGCAGGGGGAGGTAATTAAAGAATTTAAAAAGCAGCGTTTCCGGAGAGGAGGTCATCTTTTCGAGCATTCCCCCCGCAACCCCGTCATTCAGCCAAATCGCCGTATTGCCGAAGACGGTAAACCACAAAACGCCGAACAGGCCGGGGATGAGCAAAACCCCGAAGACAAACTCGCGGATGGTGCGCCCCTTTGAAATGCGCGCGATAAACAAACCCACAAACGGCGCCCAAGAACACCACCACGCCCAATAAAGCACCGTCCAAGATTCAAACCACGGCTTGTGTTCCCGTTCGTACGCATAAGTTTTAAAACTGAGGCGCACCAGATTTCCGAGGTAGTTCCCTATGTTGTCGCCGAATGCCGACAACAGGTAAACAGTGGGACCCGCCGCCAAAACAAAAAACAGCAGCAAAAACGCAAGGCTCAGGTTCAACTCGCTCAACACCTTCACGCCCTTCCCCACGCCGGATATTGCCGAAACGACGGCGAGGGACATGACGGCGGCGATAATCAAAACCTGCACGCTGAAGCTGTTTTCGGCAATCCAGCCCATTTCCTGCAATCCGGCGCCCAGTTGCGAAGCCCCGAACCCCAATGTGGTGATGATGCCGAAAAAAGTAGCAAGCAACGCCATAATATCAATGGCATCGCCGAACCTTCCGGAAATTTTTTCTTTCAACAGGGGATAAAAACAAGAACGCAGGGCAAGCGGCAGCTTGTAGCGGAAACCGAAATAAGCCAAAGCCAATGCAATCGTACCGTACACCGACCAAGCGTGAACGCCCCAATGGAACACCGTGTGCAGCAATGCCTGCTGCTGCCTGTGTTCCGGCGTGCCGGCCGTAATGTCCGAAAAATAATGCATCAACGGCTCTGCCACGCCGAAAAACATCAGACCCACGCCCATCCCGGCCGCAAACAGCATCGCCAGCCACGACAGGAAGCCGAATTCCGGCACATCTTCATCCCGTCCGAGCCTGATGTTTCCCAAACTGCTGACCGAGAGTATCAGCAGGAAACCCAGAAAAATGGAAAACGTTAAAACATAAAACCAGCTGAACTCGGTAAAAATGACTTCTTTTGCCCGATCGAGCCACATCTGCACCTGATTCGGCACGGTTAAAACCAATACCACCAAAACACACACAAAAAACAAAGTCGTCAAAATAACCATCGGATTAAATGACGTTCGGCGTTCTATAAATTCAGACAGGGACAAACCTTCTCACTCCTTTGTTAAAAACAGACAAACCCGGTCATCGGGCAAAGCGGTCAAAACCTGCCGGTAAAATACCGGCTTCCGGATGACGAAATGCACAAACCGGCCGAAATTGTTATAATCGAAAAAATTAAAAATCAATACGGATTATTCTATCAGATTGATTTATCGATATTTATTATATCATTAATATAGTTTGATTTCAAACTAGCGGAAAATGCGCCGCCTTCCGCAGGCGCGCCCTCCCCGCCATCGGGGCGTTTAACGCTGGATTGCCGATGCGGTACAATGGCTGATATGAAGAAAATTACCCCTCAAAACCTGCGCCCCCTGCTTTCGGAAAGCTTGGGACATACCGATTTTGTCAACGTCCTCAACGCACTGATTAAATTTTTGCGCCGTGGCGGCAAAAAATGTGCGGGGGAACGTTTCGACCTGATTATCGACACATTCAAACAAGACAGGGAATTACTGTCCCGCTTCAGCCGGTGTTTTTACATCTGGCTCGCGCAGGTGCACATTTATCCGGCACTCATCAAACTCGGCATCTTCTCGCGCCACAGCTTTGCCCGGGAAATGGGCATACGCATATACGAACGCTTCAGCCCGTCATATAAAGATTTTGCCAACTTGGGCGAAGTCTTCCTTTATCTTTTCCATTCCGAAAACGACGACAAATGGCTGCAAACGCTCAATATCCGCCAATGGCTGGTTTTATACGAACTCATCCGAAGCCACGCCGAACCGTCCAAATTGCAGACGGCGGGCATCCGCCTTGCCGATGCGCGTTTGCGCGCCATCGAAATGCTGTCTGTCTGGACGGCATCCGAAGCCATCGAACCCGACCTCATCCGCATCGCCCCGCGCCTGCTGGAAGCCGATTCTTCCTTCGTCGCCCTCCAGCGCGAAACCGCCAAACTGGTCGAACACTACCGCAACAGCACTGCGCCTTACGACACCGCCCACCTCGAGGTGATGTTCGACCAATGTTTCAGCCAGATTGACTATTTGCGCCGCAAAGGGACGGGCGCCGGCTCCGGTTCGTCGGTCAAAGTCGCCCACCTGCTCGAACGGCTCCGGCAGACCGTAGACCGTCTGAAGCTGCTCACCGACATCCAAACCGGCGCCGGCAACAGCAACCGCCTGACCATCGCGCTGATGAACTCCCTCATCTACGCGGCGGTCGAACAATACAGCACCCGCCACCTGCGCCGCAGCAGCATCCGTATGCTCGCCCGCAGCATTACCGAAAACAAAAGCCACCACGGCGAACACTACATCACCCGCAACCGCAAAGAATATTTCAAAATGTTCTACTCGGCGGCAGGCGGCGGCGTCATCATCGCCCTGATGGCGCTGCTCAAAATCCGCATCGGCACACTCGGCCTCAGCCCCTTCCTCACTTCCTTGTCGGCCGGGTTCAACTACGGCATCGGCTTTATGATCATCCATATGCTGCACTGCACCGTCGCCACCAAGCAGCCCGCGATGACTGCCGCCAGCTTTGCCGAACAGGTCGATCTCAACGAAGGCGGCAAAGCGGTGGACAACAAACTCGCCAAGCTCCTCATCGACGTATGCCGCTCCCAAAGCGTCGCCGTCTTCGGCAACGTTTCCATCGCCATCCTTTTGGCGTGCGCCATATCGTTCGGCTATGCCCATCTGTACCGGCAGCCCATACTCGATGCCCACACCGCCGCCTACCAGTTCAAATCCATAGACATCATCGCTTACCCGACGCTGTGGTATGCCGCCATTGCAGGTCTGTGGCTGTTCTGCTCCGGCATCATCGCAGGTTTTTTCGACAACCGCGCCGACTACCTCAACCTGCGCCAACGCCTGCCTTTCAACCCCTTGCTGCGTAAAATCATGCGCCCCGGGCCCCGCCGCGTCCTCGCCGCCTACATCCACAAACACTACGGCTCGTTGGTAGGCAACTTCATCTTCGGGATGCTCTTGGGTATGACCGGCTATTTCGGACACCTCCTCGGGCTGCCGCTGGACATCCGCCACGTCGCCTTTTCCTCCGCCAACCTCGGCTATGCCGCCGTCAGCGGCAACGTCGGTTTGGGCACGTTCGTACTCGGCATTTTCAGCGTCCTCGCCATCGGCCTGGTCAACCTCTGCGTCAGTTTCAGCCTCGCCCTCTTCGTCGCCCTGCGCTCGCGCGGCACGAAAATCGGCAGCATCCGCAATCTGATTAAAAGTTTTTGGAATCAGATTAAAAGCAATCCCTGCATACTTTTCCTCCCGCCCGCCAAAGAACAGGGACATCCTCCTTCGGACAAGCCTTGACCGGCAATGCCGTCTGAAGCGGGATTCGCCCCGAATACCGCCCTGATGCGGGAAATCCCCATAAAAGGATGCAAAAATGCCGTCTGAATCGAAACGTGGTTCAGACGGCATTTTAAAAAACATTACAATCCCGGGCCGCCAAGCGAATTGGCAATGTCCCTGACCGCCGTTACATACATCCGACTGTGATTGTACTGCCATACCGTATAAAAATTGTTCAAGCCCAAATAATATTCAAACACGCCGGGTGCGGTTTCCAGTTTGAACAAAACCGCCTTTTCATCATCGGCAAGCTCTTCGCCGGGGATGATGCCGTACGCCTTCAAATCCGCCACCGTCCGCGTCAGGGCGGTTTTTTCGCCAATGATTGCCTGAACATCCGCACCCGGCGCCAATGTTGCAGACACCAGTATTTTCCCGCCCGTGCGCCAACCGTGCTGCTTCATATAATTGGCAACCGATGCCGCGACATCGCCGATGTTGCCCCATATGTCCCGATGTCCGTCCCCGTCATAATCCACCGCCCATTTCCGGTAGCTCGAAGGCATAAATTGCGGCATCCCCATTGCGCCCGCATAGCTGCCTTTAAAGGCGAAAACATCGCCGCCTTCTTCTTTTGCCAGCTTTAAAAGCTCGACCAATTCTTTTTGGAAAAACCCGGCGCGGCGGGGGTAATCAAAGCCTAAGGTCGCCAATGCGTCCGCCACACGGAAACTGCCCGTATTTTTGCCGTAATTCGTTTCAATCCCGATAACCGCCACGATAAGTTCGGCAGGCACGCCGTATTTTTGCGCCACATCATCGATAAGCGCGCGGTTTTCCGCATAAAACCGGCGCGCGCCGCGAAATTTCGCCTTGCCCGAATTTCCCGTGCGGAACACATACCACGGACGCGATGTGGAGGGTCGGTGCATAATCTTGACGATGTCCGCCTTGTAAGCCGCTTTGTCAAAAAAATCCTGCCATTCCGCCCGGGAAAAATCCCCTTTCCCGACTTCATCGTCCACAAAACGGCGGACATTTGCATTGGCGGCAAACCCGCTGTCGGATACCGGTACGGCTGCCGCGTCAAACGCGGGGCGGCTTTCTTTTTTCATTTCATCCGCGCGGGGGGCTTGGGCTTCATTTACCCGGGGCGGGCGTGCCTCCATCGCCGTACAGGCAGACAAAGCCGCCAAACAAATTGCCAGCGGCAGTATTTTTCTCTTTTTCATAAATATGTTCCGAACAAATAGGGTAAGTGGGAAAGCGGCGCAAGGGGCGCGGTGCGAAATGCGGCATCCGCCGCAATCGGCGGCTTTGTGGAATACCGCGCGTTGCCTTTTGCACCGCCTGAAATCCGTATGCCGCCGTATTTGCCCGCTATCCGCAATATCGGCAGTCCAATATATCTTTGCGGATGTCGTTCAGCAGGAAGGCTGCGGTGTCTTCGTGTTCCGCCTGTACGAAGACAAAGAGTCGGGCGATGATTTTGCCGATGAAGACTTTTTGCAGGGCGCAGGCGTCGGTCAGGGTGTGTTCCTGCAGGAAGCTGCGGATGTCTTCGGGCAAAGTGTAGTCGCGGGCGACGGCGGCAAAGCGGGCATCGGTTTGCAGGCGGTCGAGCAGGGTTTGGTTTTTGTCCAACTTCATGCCTGCTTCTTTTTCTTCGGCGGTGGCGCGGACGAACTGGTCGTAAATTTCGGCATAAAGCATATCGTTCGGGCCTTCAAAAATCGTGAAGGGGCGGATGTCGATAGCGATATTGCCGGCGGTGTGTCCGCGTTCAAAACCCTTCGCGCCCAAAAGTTTTTGCAACATTTGCGCGGCGGCGTAAGTGTATTCCGTGGCGAGGGTTTTGACGATGTTCGCCTCCATCAGCTGATGGGCGACGGGTGCAACGGGCGAAACGGAATGGCAGACGTAGCGGTAAAGAATCTCGGAAACCTGATGGCGGCGCCGGATTTCGCGGCGTTCGTAATCGACGAATCTGATGTCGTTGCGGACGTATCGTTCCAGGTTTTCAAGGATGTATTCCATAATGCCGTGCGTCATGCCGATCAGTTGCAGGCGGCTGCGGATAAAGATGTTTTGGAACGCGCGCAAACCTGCGGCGTCGCTCTGGGAGAGTTTCATCACGGCGGTTGCAGGCATTTCGGCATCGATGCGGTTGACGGCGTAACGGACGGCGCGCAAGCCTTCGGATGCGAGGGTTTCGCAGCGGATGTATGTTTTGGGGACGAGCAGCAGGTCGATGACTTTGGCGAGTTTGCCGTTTTTGCGTTCTTTGGCGGCAACGAGGAGGAAGTCGCTTTGCGAGTTGCCCTGCCAGTATTTTGCGGCGTTGACGTAAATGGTTTGTCCGTCGGTATATTCGTAGTAAGACTGCATTTCTCGGGCAATCGCCGCGCCGGAGGTTTCGGGTTCGGTAACGCCCAAACCGCCGCCCTCGCCTTTGAAAACCATGTCCAAACCCTGTGCGATTTGCGCTTCATCGCCGAACTCTTGCAGTGGCTGCAACACCAGCGCGCCTTCGATGCCGGTACGCAGCGTAACGGGTACGCCGTAATGCCCCGCAATCCGCAATACTTCCTGAATTTCAAACTGGCTGCCCTTGCGGCCGCCGTGTCTTTTGTCGAGGAAGGGCAACAGCAAACCCGCCTGCTTCAAGGCAAGCCATTTGTCTTCGGGCAGGTATCGCATCAGGTCGATACCGTCTGAAAAAATGCGGCGGAATGCGGATTCGATGTGCTTTAAAAAAGCAGCCGTGTCCATAGTTGACGGCTGCGCGCTCGGTTCGGTGTGTATCATCGGCTTCCTCTGTCGGTTCCCATTAATCGGCGGCCGGTCAAACCGCCTGCCACAGTTTAGAGTTGATTTTCTAAACTTTACCACAAAGTGCGCCGGGCAACAATCCGCCGGCTTTTCAGACGGCATCGCGCACCCTCCCGTGCTAAAATGACCGTTTGCATCACTGTCCGCCGATTGCCGCACTATGACCTACCCCATCCCCAAACCCCGTGAAAAATCCCGTTGGCCCAATCTTTCGCAAGGCTCGCTGCCCTTGGCTTTGGCGCGTTATCTGCCGCACAAGCGGCTCAAGGTCGTGCTGACCCAAGATGCGGAACAGGCGTTGCGCCTTCAGACGGCATGGCGGTTTTTCCGTCCGCACGACACGGCGGTGTTCTTGCCGGACTGGGAAACGCTGCCTTACGAGCGTTTTTCTCCGCATCAGGATTTGGTGTCGGAGCGGCTCTCGGCGTTGTGGCAGATTAAGAGCGGCGCGGCGGACGTGTTGTTTGTGCCGGTTGCCACGGCGATGCAGAAGCTGCCGCCCGTGCCGTTTTTGGCGGGGCGCACGTTTTGGCTGAAAACAGGACAGACTTTGGATATAGGCCGTCTGAAAAGCGATTTGGTGGATGCAGGTTATAACCATGTTTCCCACGTTGTTGCGGCAGGCGAGTTCGCTGTGCGCGGCGGCATTGTCGATTTGTTCCCCATGGGCAGCGAAATGCCCTACCGCATCGATTTGTTTGACGATGAAATCGACAGCATCAAAACCTTTGATACGGACACGCAGCGCACCATCTCCCCCGTTTCCGAAATCCGCCTGCTGCCGGCGCACGAATTCCCCACCGACAGCGAGGCGCAAAAAATCTTCCGCAGCCGCTTCCGCGAGGAAGTCGATGGTAATCCGAACGATGCGGCTGTGTACAAAGCAGTAAGCAACGGCCACTTCGGTGCGGGCGTGGAATATTATCTGCCGCTGTTTTTTGAAAACGAGCTGGAAACGCTGTTTGACTATATCGGCGAAGACGCGCTGTTTGTCTCTTTGGGCGATGTTCACGCCGAGGCAAACCGCTTTTGGAGCGATGTCAAATCCCGTTACGCGATGGCGCAGGGCGACGAAACCTATCCGCCTTTGCTTCCACAGCATTTGTATCTCTCTGCTGATGTTTTTGCAGGCCGTCTGAAAAACTACGGACAAGTGCTGCCCGATGTTTCCGGCAAGGAACACACCCTGCCTGACCTTGCCGTCAACCGCCAATCCGACGAGCCGTTGCAGGCATTGAAGGATTTTCAGACGACCTTTGACGGGCGGATTTTGCTGTGCGCCGAAAGCTTGGGACGGCGCGAAACCATGCTCGGTTTCTTGCAGCAAAACGGTTTGAAAGCCAAACCTGTGTCCGACTGGCAGGGCTTCTTGTCGGCGCATGAGCCGCTGATGATTACAGTGGCGCCGTTGGCTTACGGGTTTAAACTGGGCGGACTGCAATCGCCGAACCAACAGCAAACTACTTCCGCCTCCGAAGGAGAAGGCGATGCGGTTACCGACCAAACCGAATTTTCCGCATCCGCAACAAACCCTCTCCCTAGCCCTCT
>NZ_KV815423.1:0-9379 GCF_001814225.1 Neisseria sp. HMSC070F02
CATGCGAAGGTTCGAATCCTTCCTCCCCAGCCAGATAAAAGCGTGTAAGCCTGCTTACACGCTTTTATTTCATAGAAATAAAAATATTGAAATGCCTTTGTTTGTGTCGGATGTTGCAGGTATAATGTCGGGCTTGGTACAAGCAGAGGGAAGCATTGTGTTTTCTGAGCGGAAGTTAAACATAAAATCAGGTGAGAATATGGCTGCGTACGACAGTTTGATGGTATTTACAGGCAATGCCAATCCCGAATTGGCACAACGTGTTGTCAGGCATTTGGACATTTCTTTGGGCAATGCTTCCGTATCCAAGTTTTCAGACGGCGAAGTTGCCGTCGAACTGTTGGAAAACGTACGCGGGCGCGATGTTTTCATCCTTCAGCCGACCTGTGCGCCGACCAATGACAACCTGATGGAAATCCTGACGATGGCGGATGCACTGAAGCGTGCTTCGGCAGGTCGTATTACCACAGCCATTCCGTATTTCGGCTATGCGCGCCAAGACCGCCGTCCGCGTTCCGTCCGCGTTCCGATTTCTGCCAAACTGGTGGCAAATATGCTGTATTCGGCAGGGATCGACCGTGTTTTGACTGTCGATTTGCATGCCGACCAGATTCAAGGTTTCTTCGATATTCCGGTGGACAATATTTATGCCACCCCGATTCTGTTGAACGACATCAAACAACAGCGGATTGAAAATCTGACCGTCGTCAGCCCGGACATCGGCGGTGTCGTCCGCGCCCGCGCCGTGGCAAAATCCTTGAATGCCGACTTGGCAATCATCGATAAACGCCGCCCGAAAGCCAATGTGGCAGAAGTCATGAACATCATCGGCGATATTCAAGGCAGAACCTGTCTGATTGTGGACGATATGATTGACACTGCAAATACGCTGTGCAAAGCCGCCGTCGCTCTGAAAGAGCGGGGGGCGGAACGTGTCTTGGCATATGCCAGCCACGCCGTATTCTCCGGAGAGGCGGTCAGCCGTATCGCCTCATCCGAAATCGACCAGGTGGTCGTAACCGATACCATTCCTTTGTCTGAAGCGGCTAAAAACTGCGACCGTATCCGTCAGGTAACGATTGCCGGTCTGTTGGCCGAAACCGTCCGCCGCATCAGCAATGAAGAATCCGTTTCATATCTCTTTAATGAAGAAGTGATGACAGGCAGTATGTTGCTGCCATAAGCCCGAAGCCGTCTTAAGCTGGTCGCGGCCGATGACGGCGATTTTACCTAACTTGGAGTATTTAACATGACTTATGAAATTCAAGCCTCTGTTCGTGAAGCACAAGGCACTGGTGCGAGCCGCCGCCTGCGTCGCGAAGGCCAAATCCCCGGCATTCTGTACGGTGAAGGTCAAGAGCCTGTTGCAATCGCTGTGGATCACAAAACCGTATTCTACGCATTGGAAAAAGAATCTTTCCATACTGCGTTGATTAAGTTGTCTCTGAACGGTGAAACTAAAGACGTTATCGTCCGCGATTTCCAAATGCACCCGTTCCGCCGCGAAGTTCAACATATCGACTTCCAAGCTGTGAAAGCTGATCAACTTGTACGTATCCGTGTTCCCCTGCACATCGTTAACGCTGAAAATTCCCAAGCGGTCAAACTGCAAGGCGGCCGTGTATCTCTGTTGAACACGACGGTTGAAGTGCTTGCGTTGCCTGCCAATATCCCTGCTTTCTTGGATTTGGATTGTGCCGAAGTGGTTGCCGGCGACATTTTGCATTTGTCCGACATCAAACTGCCTGAAGGTGTAGAAAGCGTTTCCTTGAAACGTAACGAAAATCTGGCTGTTGCCACCGTTACCGGTAAAAAACGCTAATTGATTTCAGCAGCAGGGCGGTGCGTATGCAATACGTACCGCCCTGTTGTTTTATGCCGTCTGAACCGTGTTTCAGACGGCATTTCTTTATTTGTTGGAAAAACGGGATATTTGAAACGGCAGATTACTGTCCCGTCAGACGCATCCAAAGCCTTTGCCACCGGCTTCTTTTTTTTACATTTTCCAGTGCGACGATTTCTTTTTCGGCAATGGTGTATCCGTTTTGTCTGATTTTGATTTTTCCTAAAATTTGCCCTTTTTTTACCGGGGCGGGAATCGGCTGTATGGTTTCCAAAATTTGTTCGGCTGTTTTCGCTTCCTTATGTGGCAGAGTGATGTAGGCTTCTTTGAGGAAGCCTGCGCGGACGGTTTTTTTGCTGCCTCCGGAAATTTGGATTTGGGCAACGGTTTTGCCTTTCGGATATATTTTGGGCGTATCGAAGGCCTGCAATGCCCAGTTCAGCAGCTTGCTGTTGTCTGATGCGCGTGTTTCCGCCGATTCCGAACCCAATGTGATGACAAGGATATGCCTGCCGTTTCCGGTGTATGACACGGCAAGGTTGTAGCCGCCGCTTTCTGTGTGTCCGGCTTTCAGACCGTTTACATTGTTGTCCCTATATAAAAGGATATTGCGGTTGTTTTGTTCTATATTTTTGAATTTGAAAGATTTGATGGAAAACAGCGGGTAATATTCCGGAAAGTCGCGCATCAATGCTTCAGACAGCAGGGCGAGGTCTTTGGCGGTGGAAACCTGTCCTTCTCTACTCAAGCCTGTCGGGTTTTTGAATACAGTGTTCTTCATGCCCAAGCGTCGGGCTTCTTTGTTCATTTGTTGCACAAAATTTTCAATCGAGCCGTTGCCCAGTCGGCCGGCAAGGGTTAGGGCGGCATCGTTTGCGGATAGGGCAATCATGCCTTTTAAGAGTTTGTCGGTGCCGACCGTATCGCCGGGACGTACAAACATTCTGCTTCCTTCTGAAGCCCATGCGGATTCGGGTATTTTTAAGTTTTCTTCAGATCGGATATTTCCCGATTTCATGTTTTTGAAAACTAAATATGCGGTCATCAGTTGGGTTAGTGCCGCCGGTTCGACAGGGGTATTGATGTTTTTGGCGGATAAAGTCTGTCTGCTTTGAAGGTCGATAACGATGTGTGCCGCTGTGAGGGTTTCGGGTGTTTGGAGCGTGGGGGCGGCGTGTACCGTCGGTCTGTTGGGCGCGGGCGATGCGGCCGTTGCGTGAGAAACGCCTAAGATGATGGAAAGTAGGACGGGCAGGATTTTATGTGCTGTCATGAAATATTCTAATTGTGTGCGTGTTTCAGCCTGCCGATTATACGCTTAGGGTGTCTGATCGGGCGGATTTTTCTTGCTTTCGCGCCGTCTTGGGCGTATGGTTTTGGGTTTTGCGATTTTAATAAACCGATTATCCCATATTGAATTATGAACACGCCCCTTCCTTATTCCGATTACCTCATCCGCATCCTGACGGCATCTGTCTATGATGTCGCGGTCGAAACGCCTTTGGAACCGGCACGCAGCCTTTCTGTACGTTTGAAAAACAACATCCTTTTGAAACGCGAAGATTTGCAGCCGGTTTTTTCGTTCAAAATACGCGGCGCGTACAACAAAATGTCCAAGTTGCCGAAAGATGCGCTCGCTTGCGGCGTGATTGCGGCAAGCGCGGGCAATCACGCACAAGGCGTGGCATTGTCCGCACAGCGTTTGGGTTGCCGTGCCGTTATCGTTATGCCGGAAACTACGCCGAAAATCAAAGTGGATGCGGTTAAAAGCCATGGCGGCGAGGTGGTTTTGCGGGGCGTTTCATACAACGATGCCTACGATTATGCGATGGAGTTGGCGGAAAAAGAAGGGTTAACCTATATCGCGCCGTTTGATGATCCTGATGTGATTGCGGGACAGGGGACGGTGGGGATGGAAATTGTCAGCCAGCATCCCGATCCAATCCGCGCCGTATTCGTACCGATAGGCGGTGGCGGTTTGGCGGCGGGCGTGGCGGCATTTATCAAGCAGGTCCGCCCCGAAATCAAAGTTATCGGCGTTCAGACCAACGATTCCTGCTGTATGAAGCAATCGGTTGAAGCGGGCGAAATCGTCCATTTGAAAGATGTCGGGCTGTTTTCAGACGGCACTGCGGTCAAAGTTGTCGGCGACGAAACCTTCCGCCTCTGCAAAGAACTTTTGGATGAAATCATTACAGTCGATACCGATGCGGTTTGCGGCGCGGTCAAGGATATTTTCGATGACACGCGCAGCATTACCGAGCCGGCGGGTGCATTGGCATTGGCAGGTCTGAAAGCCTATATCGCCCGAGAAGGCGCGGAAAACCAAACCCTGATTGCCGTTACCAGCGGCGCGAATATGAATTTTCACCGTTTGCGCCACGTTTCGGAACGGAGCGAATTGGGCGAGGGCAACGAAGGTATTTTTGCCGTTACCATCCCCGAAGAGCGCGGCAGCTTCCTTAAGTTTGTCAATATATTGGGAAATAGGAATATTACCGAGTTCAACTACCGCTACGGGGACGATGAAAAAGCGCATATCTTTGTCGGACTTCAAGCGGCAGGTCCGCAGGATTTGGCGGTTATCGGTAGCCGGTTGGATGAGGCGGGATTGCCCAATGTCGACCTGACCGATGATGAGATTGCCAAAATCCATATCCGCTATATGGTCGGAGGGCGGACGGACAAAGTAGAAAACGAGCGTCTGGTCAGTTTTGAGTTTCCGGAGCGTCCGGGGGCGTTGGCGCGTTTTTTGAACCATATGCAGGGCGGTTGGAACATTACGCTCTTCCATTACCGCAACCACGGTGCGGATTACGGGCGGATTCTGGTCGGTATCGATGTGCCGCCGCACGATGCCGCCGCATTTGACGGTTTCTTGGAAAGTCTGGGATACAGCTATCACGAGGAAACGCAAAATGCCGCGTACAAGCTGTTTCTTGCCTGACGCTTGAAAGCACAATGCCGTCTGAAAGCCTTTCAGACGGCATTGCGCTTTCATGGTTAAATCGAATATTCAATCAGTTCGTTTTGAGAGAAGACATAAACCTGTTTCGGAATCAGCTTCAATGCTTTGCCTTCGGCGATTGGGTAACGCGCGGCATCGCTGCCAGCCAGCGTGATGTGCACGTCTTGTTTGCCGTGTTTCACCAAAATATGCGTCAATGCCCCGACGGCGTGGACTTTTTCGATTTCGGCACAAATCATCGGTGTTTCGTGTTCGGCGGCGATCTGCCATTCGTGCGGGCGGATATAGCCGGTGGCGGTTTGTTCCTGCCATTTGTATTGTGCGTCCAATTTCCACGCGAAGCCGCTATAATGCCAGAAGCCTTTTTCGATGCGTCCTTCAAAAGCGTCGGTTTCGCCGAGGAACTCGGTAACGAAGGCATTTTCGGGTTTGCGGTAAATAGCTTCGGCGCTGCCGGTTTGTTCGATTTTGCCGTGGTTCATCACGACGATTTCGTCGGAAACTTCGAGGGCTTCTTCTTGGTCGTGCGTAACCAGAATGCTGGTTACACCCAGGTTGTGATGGATGTCGCGCAGCCAGGTGCGTAATTCTTTGCGTACTTTGGCATCCAACGCGCCGAAGGGTTCGTCCAAAAGCAAGAGTTTGGGTTCGACCGCAAGCGCGCGGGCGAGGGCGATGCGCTGGCGTTGCCCGCCGGAGAGTTGGTGCGGATAGGATTTTGCCAAATGAGAGAGCTGCACGAGCTTGAGTAATTCTTCGACTTTGGCGCGGATTTGTCCTTTGGACGGGCGTTCGGACTTGGGCAATACGGTCAAACCGAAAGCGACGTTGTCAAACACGTTCATGTGGCGGAAGAGGGCGTAGTGTTGGAACACGAAGCCGACTTTGCGCTCGCGCACGTGTTTGGCGGTTACGTCTTGCCCGTCAAAGAGGATTTGGCCGCCGTCGGCGTTTTCCAGTCCGGCGATAATGCGTAAAAGCGTGGTTTTGCCGCAGCCGGACGGGCCGAGTAGGGAAACGAGTTTGCCGGTGGGGACGTTGAGGTTGATGTTTTTCAGCGCGTGAAAATTGCCGAAGTGTTTGTTTAAGTTTTGGATGGTGATACTCATACTGTGTTCCTTTCGGCGGCGGCGAGTTTTTTGTCTTGTAATTTGGTAATGATGTTTTGCACCGCCAGCGTCGCCAGTGCTAAAAGTGCCAATACGCCGGAGAGGGCGAATGCGCCGGTAAAGTTGTATTCGTTGTAGAAGATTTCGACCAAAAGCGGGACGGTGTTGGTTTCGCCGCGTATGTGTCCCGATACCACGCTGACCGCGCCGAATTCGCCCATCGCGCGGGCGTTGGTGAGGATGATGCCGTAGAGTAACGCCCATTTGATGTTGGGCAGGGTAACGCGCCAAAACATCTGCCAGCCGCTTGCGCCGAGTATCAGCGCGGCCTGTTCTTCGCTGTCGCCCTGCGCCTGCATCAGCGGGATGATTTCGCGCGCGACAAAGGGGAAGGTAACGAACAGCGTCGCCAGAATAATGCCGGGGATGGCGAAGATAATCTGTATGCCTTGCGCTTCGAGCCAGCCACCCAATGCCGTGTGCGCGCCGAACAATAAGACGAACATTAAACCGGCCACCACGGGCGATACGGAAAACGGCAAATCGAGCAGGGTAGTCAGCAACTGCTTGCCTCGGAAGTCAAAACGGGTCAGCAGCCACGCCATCGCCACGCCCAAGACGGCATTGACGGGGACGACAATCAGCGCGGTAATCAGCGTCAATTTGATGGCAGACCACGCTTCGGGATCGTTTAAGGATTTCAGGTACAAATCCCAACCGCCTTTTAAGGCTTCGTAAAACACGGCGACGAGCGGCACGACCAGCATCAGCAGCAGAAAGCCCAGCGCGGCGGCAATCAGCAACACGCGCAGCCGGCGCGGTTCGGTCAGGTTGGGATTGGCGGAATAGGGTTTCATGGCGGTGGTGTTCCCCGGTTGGTTGTTTTAAGGTGTTCGGATGCCGTCTGAAAAACCGTTTTTTGTGGGGCGGATTCGTTTTCAGACAACCTTTTATTGATTAAGGGAATAAAAACGTCTAGCTACCGTCATTCCCGCGCAGGCGGGAATCCACCGCAGGGCAACAGGAAAACAGAAAATAAATAAGGCAGCCGAAATTCACCAATGGATTCCCGCCTGCGCGGGAATGACGGTAACAGGTATTTCAGACGACCTCAACCCTTCGCGCCCGAACGCCTGCCCAACGCCCACTGCATCACGTTCAGCGCAAACAGAATCACAAACGAAACCAGCAGCATAAACAACGCCACCGCCGACGCGCCCTGCACGTCGAACTGTTCCAGCTTGCCCGTAATAATCAGCGGCAGGATTTCAGAAACCATCGGAATGTTGCCCGCGATAAAAATCACCGAGCCGTATTCCCCCGTTGCCCGCGCGAACATCATTCCCGCGCCGGTCAAGAGTGCCGGCGTGATTTCCGGCAGCAGCACGCGGCGGAACGTCGTAAAGCGGTTTGCGCCCAAAGTCGCCGCCGCTTCCTCATATTCGCCCGATAATTCCTCCAACACCGGCTGCACGGCGCGGACGATAAAGGGCAGGCTGACGACGACCAGCGCAATCCAAATGCCGACGGGCGTAAACGCGATTTTGATGCCCAAAGGCTCGAAAAAACGGCCTATCCAACCGTTGGGCGCATACAGGGTTGCCAACGCGATACCCGTAACTGCCGTCGGCAGCGCAAACGGCAAATCGACCAGCGCGTTCGCCAGACCCTTGCCCGGGAATTCATAACGCACCAATACCCACGCCACCAGCGTGCCGAACACGACATTGGTCAGCATCGCATAAAACGACATCCGCAAACTCAGCCAGACGGCCGCCAATACGTTCGGCTCGGCAATCGTGTTCCAAAAGCCGCCCCAGCCGATTTCAGCCGCCTTCGCCGCCATCATCGCAAACGGCAAAACCACCAGCAGCGACAGGCACAATACGGTCAGACCAAGGCTGAGTTTGAAGCCGGGCAGTACGCCGGGCGTTTTGAGCAGTAACATAAAACAATGCTGAAAATAAGGAAAAGGAAGGACTACTTTAACGATGCCGTCCGAAAAACGGAAAGAATGGAAAGTTTGGTGCAAAGACGAATTTGTTATAAAGCGGTTGGCAGTTTCTCAAGCGGGCGCGATGTTTTAAAATATAGTGGATTAAATTTAAATCAGGACAAGGCGACGAAGCCGCAGACAGTACAGATAGTACGGCAAGGCGAGGCAACGCCGTACTGGTTTAAATTTAATCCACTATAACACCTTGTTTTGACGGAAAACCATCATATAAAGGAACACTTATGCAGATTTTATCTTTTCAACCGGACATTGCGGAACGTATGCTGGAAGGTACGGAAGGCGAGTCGGTCAACGAAAACGCACAATTCGTCCGTACGGACAACGGCTATTGGATTGCGTGGCATGAAGGCGTAGCGGCACTGCTTGCGCCCGATATGCCGCCGGGCATTCCCTGTTTTTGGGTGGAAGGCGCGGAAAGCCTTGAAGAGTTGTGCGTCATGGTGGAACGCGGCGAGTTTGACGAAGTGGAAGAGTTTGACGGCGATGACGACGAATGGCTCGAAACGGCACAGGGTTGCGGGCACCACGGCGACGCTTGCGCCTGCGGACATTAAAGGCATTGCAGGCTTGCCGCAAGGGGGGCAAGGCTTTGCCGTTTTTTAAATAATCGGTGGATTGCATCTGTTTGAAATGGGCTGAACGCTTCCCTTTGTATTTTATTGAATAAAAAAACTTATCTTGGTATTATAATTAAGGCAGCATCAATTATTTTGGGATGGCAATAAACGCAAAGCATTGATTTGCGCCGATTGCAGACTTATTATAGCAGGTTGCGGCGCGGACTTAATGGGAATTGTTTATAGAGCATGATGGTCTGAAACATCATTAATTAAAAATACCATTAATCCGATTTATATTTATTTCAATTTCAATGGAAAAACATCAATGACAATGATTTTAAGCATTTTAAGCCTGTTTTTTATCATCAGACTGTTATTTTTAGCCGTCTCTATTAAACATGAAAAAGCCTTGATTGCCAAAGGGGCGAAACAATACGGAAAAACCAATTCCACGCTGCTTGCGGCAGTTCATACGCTTTATTATTTGGCGTGTTTTGTTTGGGTATGGCTTTCTGACACTGCTTTTAATGGCATATCCTTGATTGGTACGCTGACGGTGATGGCTTCGTTTGTGATATTGTCATTGATTATTAAGCAGTTGGGGGAGATTTGGACGGTTAAAATCTATATTTTACCAAATCATCAAATTAATCGTTCGTGGTTGTTTAAAACATTCCGCCACCCCAATTATTTTTTAAACATCATACCCGAACTGATTGGCATCGCCTTATTATGTCAAGCGTGGTATGTTTTATTGATTGGCCTGCCCATTTATTTGCTGGTCTTATTTAAGCGTATCCGACAAGAAGAACAGGCGATGGCAACACTTTTTTAACCCGTTTCATCAATTATAGCGGATTAACAAAAACCAGTACGGCGTTG
>NZ_KV815424.1:0-2328 GCF_001814225.1 Neisseria sp. HMSC070F02
CCTCATGACTGTTATCAGCCTCTACGGATGGGGCGGAGTTACCCGTATGATTGCCGTATGGTCGGATACTTGTATCCGACAAAAATATTTGACGCGTCTATCGTTTCCGAAATGCCGCTGTTGAAAAACGTCGGATTCGAGAATCCGACCTACGGTTGCTGAACAATGTTTTGTAGAACTTGCTCAAAATCCATGTTTCGCCATTTTCCTTTATATATACCTAATGCAGCACGGGTTACGATTTCGTTTAAGTCATAAATAGCCATTTACGTCCTCTGCTAATTTTCAGCGAGTAGATTGGGTTACCAAACCCAACAAAAAAGCAGCCTGAAAAATTTCAGGATGCTTGTTTTATGTTTTTTATCAGTGAATTAGGTTTTAATCCAGCCTGCGCTTGCTAGTTAAACAGTATTTACATAAAAATCTTGCACTGAACAAACAAGCGTATCATGTTCATCATGAAATGATGGGCATAACGTTAATCTACAAATGTTTACATTTAAAGATATTTTTTCAGTTTCAATATTTTTAATTTGTAAGGTTAATACATGAGGATATTTGTGATATAGCTGATTTTTTAATTGTTCGTTGTCTAATATAGCAAAAGGTAATTTTGCACACAAATAACCAATAACTTTGTTTTTATGAAAAAAAACTATCCAATTTTCAATTCCTTCATCCCAATCAAAAGTAAAATCCGTTCCTTTTATGATAAATTTAGCACAAGATATTAAATCTAACTTAACCCAAGTGGATTTATACAGACTCAATGCTGATGAAGTTATAATATTATCTAAATTATAAATTTTCATAAATCAACGTTCCTTACCTGGTGTTCCATGCACAGGTCTAAACCCATCTTTATTCGGCTTTCTACGATAAATGTTAATTATATGTGTCGGTTTTCCGTCTGTATAGCCAACTATGTCGTTCGTTGGAACTTTTGCCTTATTTTGACTATCCCATAAATTATGTTTATCTGCATATCTAGCAGCATCTAATGTAGCTTTTTCCGCATCAACATCTGATTTAAATAAATTTTTGCTATCTATCTTGTCTAGACTAGATGCATCAGGTTTGTGTCGTACCATACTGAGAGGGTCAGTAATATATTTACCATCTGTAATAGCTGATCCACCATTATAGGTAGTATGCGTATAATTTTTTTGTGGAACGAGACTATTTTGCAAAGATTGTTGTGTAGAAACGCCAGCTTTGCCATTAGGAGTAGCTTGCTTCGCTGGCTTATTCCCACCGGCCATTTCCCCATCTAAAGTCTGCATAGGTCGGGCAGCAGGTGTTTTATAATCGGTATTTTTAACCCAATCCCATTTAGTCGGGTTAAGTTCTACTTTTTTACCGCGCCAAACCGTACCTGCGGCCTCTGCTACGGCAAGGGCAGTTTGGGCTGTTGCAGTTATATTCGGATGGGCATCAGCCCATTGTCTGGCGGAATTGATACCGTCTTTTACCGCAAAAGCACTATCCTGTAATAGGCTCGCGGCAGCAAGTTGTGTTTCCGGACTTAAATTTCCTAAATTATTAATACCTTGTAGAGTCTGCTGCGCAGAGATGTAGCAACTGTATTTTTACCCCGTCGGGTAAAAATACAGTTGCTACGGCTGCTGAGAAAGCAGTTACTATTTTCCCAGTGGCTCAAAATTAATTGTTTCAGCAGATATTTTTATAATAATCCCTACATCAATAATAATTTCACTATAAAATTGGTATTTATATAGCTCTATTTCGGGTATAAACAAGGGAAACAAGCTATCTTCCTTATCCTCATAATCTACGAAATTATTTGTATCTAATTTAAAATTCAAAATATTACTGCATTTGATATATCCGAAATAATTACCTTCAATTGTATCTGTAAAAGATAATGTAAGGGTATTTCCATTATCGGAAAAGATTATTTCATAAAGGCTTACATTGTGAAAAATATTTTTTTTCATTTGACAAAATATCCAGAATGATGATGATTATTTGGCAATGGATTGCCTTCATAATCTTGTCGTTGCGGATATTTTCCCTGTACACCATCGGTTCGCGGCACTCTTTGGGTTCTTATAACCTCTCCATTTGGACGAATATCTATTTTCACGCCATCAGGACCTTTCCATGTTTCATATTGAGCCGCATCTGAACCAGTACGTCTAAAACCTTGTTCTTGCAATGCTTGACGTAATTCATCTCGCGTAGTTGGTCTGATAGATTTAACAACTGGCTTGTTTCCACCTGCCATCTCTCCATCTAAAGTCTGCATAGGTCGGGCAGCAGGTTTTTTATAACCGGTATTTTTAACCCAATCCCATTTGGTCGGGT
>NZ_KV815425.1:0-3299 GCF_001814225.1 Neisseria sp. HMSC070F02
TTAATTTTATTGGAAAGCTATAAAAGGAACTATAACTTTACACACTAGTCACTTCTTTTTAAGAGGCAAAAGGGATTGGGAAGGTCGTCTTGGAGATAAGCACTGGTATTTCGGCCAATGGTAAATAGAGTTTACCTCAAATAGGGTAGAACCTCCTTCATCTGTCAGTTAATAACAGCCACTTTTACAATGCCCTGTCAAAATAAAGCGGCACGCCCGATTTTTCACTCATCGTCATCAAATAACCCATCACCTTTTGGGGCCATTCGATGCCGCGCACCACGGTCAGATTCCTCAAAACGGGGAAAACCAAAATATCCTCCATACCGATTCCGCCGTTGATGCCGTCTGAAGCACCGTCCATCAAATTTTCCAACTCTTGCAAATCTGCGTTTATCCGTTCGAGGTATTGGGCGGTTTTATTCAAATTGGCGGAAAAGCTGCCGATGCTTTTCTCTTTTTTGTCCGTGAAATATTTAACCGCTTCGGCAGTAGCGAACTCGGGCAGCCCGATTTTGATTACGCGCGGCTGCACCAGTTTGTTGTTGTATCCGTCCACCTTGTCCAACCACGCCTGTATCTCGGGGCGGACTTCGTCTTTCAGACGGCCTTCGCGGTCGAAATGCCGCACAATGTCCAAACTCTCGCCCATAAACGAACCGTCTTCTTTTTGCAGGACGGGCACTTGTTTCGCGCCAATCATACCGATCGGCGTTGCCTCGTCGTCGTTTGCCAGCACGGCTTCTTCAACGTCCGCGCCAAACAGCCCGGCAGCCATCCGCGCACGAACGCAAAACGGGCAATGGTCGTAAATATACAGTTTCATCAAAATATTCCTCGTCAACCTGTCGGTACCGGCTACCTTAACACCCCGCGCCGCCCGAAACAAGTTTATCTTCCCGCCTATGCACCGTAAATAAATAAGCTGTTACAATAAACTCGTTTTTATCGGAACGGAAGACCCAATCATGACCGCCATTAGCCCGATTCAAGACACGCAAAGCGCGACCCCGCAAGAATTGCGCGAATGGTTCGACAGCTACTGCGCCGCGCTGCCGGACAACGATAAAAAACTTGTCTTAGCCGCCCGTTCACTGGCGCAGGAACATTACCCCGCCGATGCCGCCACGCCGTATGGCGAGCCGTTGTCCGACCACTTCCTCGGTGCGGCGCAAATGGTCCATGAACTCGACCTGCTGCCCGATGCCGTCGCCGCCACCCTGCTTGCCGACATCGGACGCTACGTCCCCGACTGGAATCTCTTGGTTTCCGAACGCTGCAACAGCACCGTCGCCGAGCTGGTCAAAGGTGTGGACGAAGTGCAGAAACTTACCCACTTCGCCCGCGTGGACAGCCTCGCCACGCCGGAAGAACGCGCCCAGCAGGCCGAAACTATGCGGAAAATGCTGCTGGCGATGGTTACCGACATCCGCGTCGTGTTAATCAAACTGGCGATGCGTACGCGCACCCTGCAATTTTTAAGCAACGTCCCCGACAACCCCGAAAAACGCGCCGTCGCCAAAGAAACCCTCGACATCTTCGCCCCGCTCGCCAACCGCTTGGGCGTGTGGCAGCTCAAATGGCAGCTCGAAGACCTCGGCTTCCGCCATCAAGAACCCGAAAAATACCGCGAAATCGCGCTGCTTTTGGACGAAAAACGTACCGAACGCCTCGAATACATCGAAAACTTCCTCAATATCCTGCGTACGGAACTCAAAAAATACAATATCCACTTTGAAGTCGCCGGCCGTCCGAAACACATCTACTCCATTTACAAAAAAATGGTGAAGAAAAAACTCAGCTTCGACGGTCTGTTCGACATCCGCGCCGTGCGGATTCTGGTTGATACCGTCCCCGAGTGTTACACCACACTGGGTATCGTCCACAGTCTCTGGCAGCCCATCCCCGGCGAGTTCGACGACTATATCGCCAACCCCAAAGGCAACGGCTATAAAAGTTTGCACACCGTCATTGTCGGCCCGGAAGACAAAGGCGTGGAAGTACAAATCCGCACCTTCGATATGCACCAATTCAACGAATTCGGTGTCGCCGCCCACTGGCGTTATAAAGAGGGCGGCAAAGGCGATTCAGCCTACGAACAAAAAATCGCCTGGTTGCGCCAACTCCTGGACTGGCGTGAAAACATGGCGGAAAGCGGCAAGGAAGACCTCGCCGCCGCCTTCAAAACCGAGCTTTTCAACGACACGATTTACGTCCTGACCCCGCACGGCAAAGTCCTCTCCCTGCCCACGGGCGCAACCCCCATCGACTTCGCCTACGCCTTACACAGCAGCATCGGCGACCGTTGCCGCGGTGCGAAAGTCGAAGGGCAGATTGTGCCGCTGTCCACCCCGCTCGAAAACGGACAGCGTGTCGAAATCATTACCGCCAAAGAAGGGCATCCTTCCGTCAACTGGCTTTACGAAGGCTGGGTCAAATCCAACAAGGCAATCGGCAAAATCCGCGCCTACATCCGCCAGCAAAACGCCGACACCGTGCGCGAAGAAGGCCGCGTCCAACTCGACAAACAGCTTGCCAAACTCACGCCCAAACCCAACCTGCAAGAGCTTGCCGAAAATCTCGGCTACAAAAAGCCAGAAGACCTCTACACCGCCGTCGGACAAGGCGAAATTTCCAACCGCGCCATCCAAAAAGCCTGCGGCACGCTGAACGAACCGCCGCCCGTACCCGTCAGCGAAACCACCATCGTCAAACAGTCCAAAATCAAAAAAGGCGGCAAAAACGGCGTGCTCATCGACGGCGAAGACGGTCTGATGACCACGCTTGCCAAATGCTGCAAACCCGCGCCGCCCGACGACATTGTCGGCTTCGTTACCCGCGATCGCGGCATTTCGGTACACCGCAAAACCTGCCCCTCTTTCCGACACCTCGCCGAACACGCGCCCGAAAAAGTACTGGACGCAAGTTGGGCGGCGTTGCAGGAAGGACAAGTGTTCGCCGTCGATATCGAAATCCGCGCCCAAGACCGCTCCGGGCTTTTGCGCGACGTATCCGACGCGCTCGCCCGCCACAAACTCAACGTTACCGCCGTGCAAACCCAGTCCCGCGACTTGGAAGCCAGTATGCGGTTCACGCTCGAAGTCAAACAGGTCAACGACCTCCCGCGCGTCCTCGCCAGCCTCGGCGACGTCAAAGGCGTATTGAGCGTTACCCGGCTTTAAATACAAAAATGCCGTCTGAAAGCCGAATAACGCTTCAGACGGCATTTTGATTGCCGGGGTTTGCTATTTTTTGTTGCATAGTCAATTAAAAACAAAATAGTACAATACTCAACTTTG
>NZ_KV815426.1:0-5261 GCF_001814225.1 Neisseria sp. HMSC070F02
ATTCCCACTTTCGTGGGAATGACGGGATTTTGGTGTATTCCCTAAAAAAATAAAAAAGTATTTGCAAATTTGTTAAAAATAAATAAAATAATAATCCTTATCATTCTTTAATTGAATTGGGTTTATATGAACAATCCATTGGTAAATCAGGCTGCTATGGTGCTGCCTGTGTTTTTGTTGAGTGCTTGTTTGGGCGGAGGCGGCAGTTTCGATCTTGATTCTGTCGATACCGAAGCCCCGCGTCCCGCGCCAAAGTATCAAGATGTTTCTTCCGAAAAACCGCAAGCCCAAAAAGACCAAGGCGGATACGGTTTTGCAATGCGCTTCAAGCGGCGGAATTGGCATCCGAAGGCGAGTCCTAAAGAAGATGAGGTTAAATTAAAGAATGATGATTGGGAGGCGACAGGATTGCCGACAGAACCCAAGAAACTGCCATTAAAACAAGAATCCGTCATTTCAAAAGTAGAAACCAACGGTGATTCTAAAATCTACACTTCACCTTATCTCAGTCAAGATGCAGATAGTAGTCATGCAAATGGTGAAAACCAACCAAAAAACGAAGTAACAGATTACAAAAAATTCAAATATGTTTATTCCGGCTGGTTTTACAAACACGCGAAAAACGAAATCAAAGTCGAAAACGGATTAGTAAGTGCAAAAAACGGCGACGACGGCTATATCTTTTATCACGGTAAAGAACCTTCCCGACAACTTCCCGCTTCTGGAACAGTTACCTATAAAGGTGTGTGGCATTTTGTAACCGATACGAAAAATGGACAAAAATTTTATGACATTATCCAGCCTTCAAAAAGACAAGGCGACAGGTATAGCGGATTTTCGGGCGATGAAGGCGAAGAATATTCCAATAAAAATGAAAAGACTTTACAAAGCGGTCATGAAGGTTATGGTTTTACCTCGAATTTACAAGTGGATTTCGACAATAAGAAATTGACAGGTAAATTAATACGCAATAATGCGAACCAAAATAATACTAATAATGACAAACATACCACCCAATACTACAGCCTTGATGCGACGCTTAAGGGAAACCGCTTTAGCGGAAAAGCGGAAGCAACCGACAAACCCGGCAACGGCGAAACCAAGGAACATCCCTTTGTTTCCGACTCGTCTTCTTTGAGCGGCGGCTTTTTCGGCCCGAAGGGTGAGGAATTGGGTTTCCGCTTTTTGAGCGACGATAAAAAAGTTGCCGTTGTCGGCAGCGCGAAAACCAAAGACAAAGACGCAAATGGCAATACTGAGGCGGCTTCAGGCGGCGCAGGTGCGGCAGCATCAAACGGTGCGGCAGGCACGTCGTCTGAAAACAGTAAGCTGACCACGGTTTTGGATGCGGTTGAATTGACACTAAACGACAAGAAAATCAAAAATCTCGACAACTTCAGCAACGCCGCCCAACTGGTTGTCGACGGCATTATGATTCCGCTCCTGCCCAAGGATTCCGAAATCGGGAGCAATCAGGCAGATAAAGGTAAAAACGGCGGAACAGACTTTACCCGCAAATTTGACCACACGCCGAAAAGCGATGAAAAAGACACCCAAGCAGGTACGGCGGCGAATGGCAATCAAGCCGCTTCAAATACGGCAGGTGATGCCAATGGCAAAACAAAAACCTATGCAGTCGAAGTCTGCTGTTCCAACCTCAATTATCTGAAATACGGGTTGCTGACACGCAAAACCGCCGGCAACACGGTGGGAAGCGGCAACAGCAGCCCAACCGCCGCCCAAACGGACGCGCAAAGTATGTTCCTCCAAGGCGAGCGCACCGATGAAAAAGAGATTCCAAAAGAGCAACAAGACATCGTTTATCGGGGGTCTTGGTACGGGCATATTGCCAGCAGCACAAGCTGGAGCGGCAATGCTTCAGATAAAGAGGGCGGCAACAGGGCGGAATTTACTGTGAATTTTGGCGAGAAAAAAATTACCGGCACGTTAACCGCTGAAAACAGGCAGGAGGCAACCTTTACCATTGATGGTAAGATTGAGGGCAACGGTTTTTCCGGTACGGCAAAAACTGCTGAATTAGGTTTTGATCTCGATCAAAAAAATACCACCCGCACGCCTAAGGCATATATCACAGATGCCAAGGTGCAGGGCGGTTTTTACGGGCCCAAAGCCGAAGAGTTGGGCGGATGGTTTGCCTATCAGGGCGATAAACAAACGGAAAATACAACAGTTGCATCCGGCAATGGAAATTCAGCAAGCAGTGCAACTGTCGTATTCGGTGCGAAACGCCAAAAGCCTGTGCAATAAGCACGGTTGCCGAACAATCAAGAATAAGGCTTCGACGGCATCGCTCCTTCCGATACCGTCTGAAAGCGAAGATTAGGGAAACATTATGCAACAGCAACATTTGTTCCGATTAAATATTTTATGCCTGTCTTTAATGACTGCGCTGCCCGTTTATGCAGAAAATGTGCAAGCCGGACAAGCACAGGAAAAACAGTTGGATACCATACAGGTAAAAGCCAAAAAACAGAAAACCCGCCGCGATAACGAAGTAACCGGTTTGGGCAAATTGGTCAAAACCGCCGACACCCTCAGCAAGGAACAGGTACTCGATATCCGCGACCTGACGCGTTACGACCCCGGCATCGCCGTCGTCGAACAGGGGCGCGGCGCAAGCTCGGGCTACTCGATACGCGGTATGGACAAAAACCGCGTTTCCTTGACGGTAGACGGCTTGGCGCAAATACAGTCCTACACCGCGCAGGCGGCATTGGGCGGGACGAGGACGGCGGGCAGCAGCGGCGCAATCAATGAAATCGAGTATGAAAACGTCAAAGCTGTCGAAATCAGCAAAGGCTCAAACTCGGTCGAACAAGGCAGCGGCGCATTGGCGGGTTCGGTCGCATTTCAAACCAAAACCGCCGACGATGTTATCGGGGAAGGCAGGCAGTGGGGCATTCAGAGTAAAACCGCCTATTCCGGCAAAAACCGGGGGCTTACCCAATCCATCGCGCTGGCGGGGCGCATCGGCGGTGCGGAGGCTTTGCTGATCCACACCGGCCGGCGCGCGGGGGAAATCCGCGCCCACGAAGCCGCCGGACGCGGCGTTCAGAGCTTTAACAGGCTGGTGCCGGTTGAAGATGACAACCAATACGCTCATTTCGTGGTCGAAGAAGAATGCGAAAGCGGGAGTTATGAAACGTGTAAAAGCAAACCGAAAAAAGATGTTGTCGGCAAAGACGAACGTCAAACGGTTTCTACCCGAGACTACACGGGTCCCAACCGCTTCCTCGCCGATCCGCTTTCATACGAAAGCCGGTCGTGGCTGTTCCGCCCGGGTTTTCGTTTTGAAAACAAACGGCACTACATCGGCGGCATACTCGAACACACGCAACAAACTTTCGACACGCGCGATATGACGGTTCCGGCATTCCTGACCAAGGCGGTTTTTGATGCAAATAAAAAACAGGCGGGTTCTTTGTCCGGCAACGGCAAATACGCGGGCAACCACAAATACGGCGGACTGTTTACCAACGGCGAAAACGGTGCGCTGGTGGGCGCGGAATACGGTACGGGCGTGTTTTACGACGAGACGCACACCAAAAGCCGCTACGGTTTGGAATATGTCTATACCAATGCCGATAAAGACACTTGGGCGGATTATGCCCGCCTCTCTTACGACCGGCAGGGTATCGGTTTGGACAATCATTTTCAGCAGACGCACTGTTCTGCCGACGGTTCGGACAAATATTGCCGTCCGAGTGCCGACAAGCCGTTTTCCTACTACAAATCCGACCGCGTGATTTACGGGGAAAGCCACAGGCTCTTGCAGGCGGCATTCAAAAAATCCTTCGATACCGCCAAAATCCGCCACAACCTGAGCGTGAATCTCGGGTTTGACCGCTTTGGCTCTAATCTCCGCCATCAGGATTATTATTTTCAAAACGCCAAACGCGCCTATTCGTTGAAAACGCCCCCTCAAAGCGGCAAAAACAGCCCCAACGGCGACAAGAGCAAACCCTATTGGGTCAGCATAGGCGGGGGAAATGTGGTTACGGGGCAAATCTGCCTCTTTGGCAACAATACTTATACGGACTGCACACCGCGCAGCATCAACGGCAAAAGCTATTACGCGGCAGTTCGGGACAATGTCCGTTTGGGCAGGTGGGCGGATGTCGGCGCGGGCTTGCGCTACGACTACCGCAGCACGCATTCGGACGACAGCAGCGTTTCCACCGGCACGCACCGCACCCTGTCCTGGAACGCAGGCATCGTCCTCAAACCTGCCGACTGGCTGGATTTGACTTACCGCACTTCAACCGGCTTCCGCCTGCCCTCGTTTGCGGAAATGTACGGCTGGCGGGCGGGTGTTCAAAGCAAGGCGGTCAAAATCGATCCGGAAAAATCGTTCAACAAAGAAGCCGGCATCGTGTTTAAAGGCGATTTCGGCAACTTGGAGGCAAGTTGGTTCAACAATGCCTACCGCGATTTGATTGTCCGGGGTTATGAAGCGCAAATTAAAGACGGCAAAGAAACAGCCAAAGGCGACCCGGCTTATCTCAATGCCCAAAGCGCGCGGATTACCGGCATCAATATTTTGGGCAAAATCGATTGGAACGGCGTATGGGATAAATTGCCCGAAGGTTGGTATTCTACATTTGCCTATAATCGTGTCCATGTCCGCGACATCAAAAAACGCGCAGACCGCACCGATATTCAATCACACCTGTTTGATGCCATCCAACCCTCGCGCTATGTCGTCGGCTTGGGCTATGACCAACCGGAAGGCAAATGGGGTGTGAACGGTATGCTGACTTATTCCAAAGCCAAGGAAATCACAGAGTTGTTGGGCAGCCGGGCTTTGCTCAACGGCAACAGCCGCAATACAAAAGCCACCGCGCGCCGTACCCGCCCTTGGTATATTGTGGATGTGTCCGGTTATTACACGATTAAAAAACACTTTACCCTCCGTGCGGGCGTGTACAACCTCCTCAACTACCGCTATGTTACTTGGGAAAATGTGCGGCAAACTGCCGGCGGCGCAGTCAATCAACACAAAAATGTCGGCGTTTACAACCGATATGCCGCCCCCGGTCGCAACTACACATTTAGCTTGGAAATGAAGTTTTAAACGTCCAAACGCCGCAAATGCCGTCTGAAAGGCTTCAGACGGCATTTTTTACACAATTCCCACCGTTTCCCATCATCCCCGACAATACCGTAATCTTGAAACCCGTCATTTCCGCGCAGGCGGGAATCCAGACCGTTCGGTTTCGGTTTTTTTGAGGTTTCGGGTA
>NZ_KV815427.1:0-4722 GCF_001814225.1 Neisseria sp. HMSC070F02
AGCCTCGCTGTTTGCCGCATAAACTCGGGTGCGGGCTGCCATCGGTCTGAACTTTGATTCAGCCGTTCGATGCGTGTGCCTGCGGTACTCCAAAAGGTCGTCTGAAAACGGAGCTTTCGAAGGAAGCGGAGTTTCTGCGAAGCTAAAACGGAGCTTCTGAAATCGCAGTTTCAACAAGAGTTAAAAATCGCCTGAAGCTTAAAGACAGCCTGCACCCCAATCCCCTCTCCCTGTGGGAGAGGGCTAGGGAGAGGGCGGCAAACCGTAGGTTTGCTTGAGCGGTATTTTCAAAATACAGGCTGCTTTTCAATTCGTTGAAACCGCACTTTAGCTTCGCAGAAACCCCCCGCTTCCTTCGGAAGCTCCGTTTTCAGACGACTCCCTACTCTTTCCCCGCCGCAACGGGTTCTGCCTTTTCAAACGCCGCCTTCAACTGCTCCGCCGCCTGAATCAACTGCCGCGCGCCGCCCGCGACAATGTAGTTCGCGGCAGGCATGACGATGATTTGCTTGCGCTTCCAAGCGTTCGTGCCGCGTACCAGCGCGTTATCCAATACTTCGACAGCCGCCGGCCCTTCCTGCCCGATGGCGGCGGTACGGTCGATGATGAAAATCCAATCGGGGTTTTTCTCTTTGATGTATTCGAAGGAAACAGGCTGCCCGTGCCCCTCGTTGCGTAAAGATTCGTCTACAGGCGGTAGGCCGATGTCGCCGTGTATCCAACTTGCCAACCGCGACTGCGTGCCGAAGGCGGACACCTTGTTGCCCGTAACCGACAGCACCAGCCCGCGTCCTTTGCCTTTGGCGGCTTCGCGCGTTTGGGCGAACAGTGCGTCAATCTGCGCCTTCAATTCCGCCGCGCGCTTCCTTGCCGAAAATCCGCGCCAAGGTCTCCATCTGCTTTTCGCCGCTGGTGCGGATATTGCCGTTGTCCACCGTCAGATCTATGGTGGTCGCGTTTTTCGCCAACTGTTCATACGCTTCCGCGCCCGGCCCGCCGGTAATGATAAGCTGAGGATTGAGCGGTGCAGGGCTTCGTAATCGGGCTCGAACAGCGTCCCCACCGTTGCCGCCTTGTCAAATGCAGGCTGCAAATAATCCACGCGCACCGGCGCGGTGGTTGCGCCCACATTCACGCCCAATTCGGTCAGCGTATCCAACGCCGCCCAGTCGTACACGGCGACGCGTTCGGGATTCTTCGGCACAACGGCATCGCCCCGCGCGGTCGGCACGGTCAGTGTGGCGGCAGATGCGGATGCGGCGGATACAGTTTTTTCGGCGGCAGGTTCGGGCGAACAGGCGGTCAGCAGGACGGCGCAGGCTGCCCAATAAAAACGCGGTTTCACGGTGTGCGGTTCCTTTGCATACGAATAAGAATGTTTATTATTAAGCAAACAACCTGCAGAAACCACGCCGCAAAACGCAAAATTCCCGATACGGCAAAACAAATTCCCGATACGGAAAAGGTCGTCTGAAACACCCTTTCAGACGACCTTTTCCGTTTCAACCAATCCCTGCGCTTGATTATTGGTAATAATTCCTATTTAATTCATTTGTTAGACAACTCGTTCCTATCCAATCATGAACACCGCCGCCATCTACCGCCAGTACCAAACCTATGTCCGCTCCGATAAATCCGGCTGGGCGTTGGACGGCTGTTCCGACAGCGCGCTCATTGCGCAGGCAAAACAGCCCGGTTTGCATCTGGAAATGTGCATCAACCGCTTCGACTCGGGCATCACCTTGTCGCGGATGCGCGGCGGCGGAACGGGCGCGTTTCCCACCGAAATCCACAATTTCAGCCACAACTGCGCCTTGTTCGTCATGGTGTCGGGGCAGAACCGGTTACAAATGGGCGGCAGGGAATACCGCCCGTCTGCCGGCGAAATCTGGCTGGTACGCGGCGAGTTGGCGGACGTATCCGAAACCCTGTTGCCCGACAACAGCGGCATGTGCGCGCTGCATTTGGATTTTTCGCTGGAAAAACTGCGCCGCTGGCACGACGAAGGCTTGCTGGACGAACGCCTGTTTTCGCCGCAAACGATAGGCCGATTCACCCTGCAACGGCTGGCGCAAAACGCAGCGGCACTGACGGCGGCGGCCTGCCCACTGCTGCAACGCTCGTTCGAATCGGACGGCTTCGGCCTGCTTGCCGACGAAGCCGCCGCGCTGGAACTCTCCGCCCGATTATTGCGCTTCACCTTCCGCCGCCACGACAACGGTTACCGCCGTCGGCGCATAGACGAAGCCGCCGACATCCTGCAACACGAATTCGTCCGTCCGCTGACCATCGCCGAAATCGCCCGCCGCGTCGGACTGAACGAATGCTACCTGAAACGCTATTTCAAAGCGCAAACCGGCGAAACCGTCGCCGGATGCCTGCGCCGCCTGCGGCTGGAACACGCGCTCGCCCTCATCGAATCCGGCAGCACCGTCCAAGCCGCCATGCACTTTTGCGGCTACCGCCACGCGGGACGGTTCAACGAAGCGTTCAGACGGCATTACGGATTTTTGCCTTCGGATGTGAAGAAGTGCTGATGGGGCCGGCGGCATAGATATTTTGATTTGAAACAACCATTAAAAAAGGTCGTCTGAAAAAGCAGTTTCAGACGACCTTTTTTCATTCGCGGCGGCAGTGCCGCTCCCCGACCTTAGCCCAAAAACTCTTTCAAAAACAGCAAGACGCAGGCGAGTTCGTCGGCGGATTCACGTTGCGTGCCGTTGCCGGTATGGCCACCGCCGTCCGGAGAGTAGAGCCAAGATTGCGGCGAGGTTTCGCGCAGTTTGGCGTAGAACTTGAGCGCGTGGGCGGGATGGACGCGGTCATCGCTGAGGCTGGTGGTAATAAGCGCGGGCGGGTATGGCACGTCGTCTGAAAGATTGTGATACGGCGACAATTCGCCCAGCCAGCGTTTGCAGACTTCGTATTTCTGCGGATTGCCGTATTCGTCCGTCCAACTTGAACCGGCGGACAGCAGCGGATAACGGATCATGTCGGTCAGCGGCACTTCGCACACCAGCGCGCCGATGCTTTGCGGCTCGCGCACAAAGGCAGCGGCGGTAATCAGGCCGCCGTTGCTGCCGCCCTGCAAACCGATGTGTTTGGGCGAACTCATGCCGCGTTCGGACAAATCGCGCACGACGGCAAGCAAATCGTCGACGCTTTTGTGTTTGCTGATTCCCTGCGCCGCCTGATGCCAGCGCGGGCCGAACTCGCCGCCGCCGCGGATGTTCGCCAATACAAAGGCATTGCCCTCTTCCAGCCAATATTTGCCAATGCTGCCCAGATAATGCGGCAATTCGGGAATGCCGAAACCGCCGTAGGCATAGACCAGCGTCGGCATGTCGGGCGCGGCGTTTTTGCCGACGTGGAAATAAGGAATGCGCTCGCCGTCAGCCGAAGTCGTCCAAAACTGCTGCACGTTGATGCCGTCTGAATCGAACTGCTGCGGCTGACGGCGCATGACGGTCAGTTCCATCACGTTCAAATCCAGCGCAAACAGCGTCAGCGGCGTGGTGAAATCGCTGGCGGCAAGGTAAACCACGTCGCCACCCCACGGTTGGTCGGTCATTTCCAACGCGCCCGAGGGCAGGCGCGGCAGTTCGGCTTCCTGCCATTTGCCGTCGGTAAAACGCCACGCTTTCAGACGGCCTTGTACGTTTTCCAGCAGACTCGCCACGACAAAACGCTTGGTCGTTTCCACGCTTTCCAATGCCTGCGTTTCATCAGGCGCAAACAAAAGCTGCGCCGCCCCGATTTCGCCGCGATTCAGTTTCACCGCTACCAGCGCGCCGCTCGGATAGCTTTGGTTCGCGCGGTGCCAGTCCTTGCGCAGCGTCAGCAAAAGATGCCCCGCCAGATAGCCGACCACATCGCAATCAGCAGGCAGGTTTAACGGTTTCGCCTCGCCTTCGGCCGACACCTGCAAATAGGTTTTGGTGTAAAAACCGTCAGACGCTTCAATCAAATCAATCGGCGAACCCTGCGGATCGAGGTAACGCCACGCGTTCACCATCATCCCGTCTTCGCCGATTTGGTACACCGGCAGGCTTTCCTCGAAACTTTTGCCGCGTTCCACCAGCCACACCTCGCGCGGATAGCCCGATTCGGTCAACTGCCGCTCGTCCCAGGCCGGACACACCCACACGCTGTTTTCATCGCGCCACGACACATGGTTTTTGCCTGCCGGAAAGTGAAAACCGCCTTCTACCAACTCCCCTGCTTCCAAATCCACTTCCAGCGTGTACGCCGTATCGCCGCCCGATTTGCTCAGTGTTAACAACGCACGGTCGGGCTTTTCCACCAAGTGCGACACGCCGCCCAAATACACATCGTCGCCGAGCAGCTCGTCGAAATCCGCCACTGAAAACAGGATTTTCCACTCGGGATAGCCGGAACGATACGTCGCCGCCGCACACACGCGGTACACGCCCTTCGGATACTCCGCGTCCTGATGGAAATGGTACATCCGCGCGCGGTGTTCCTGACAAAACGGAATCTGCCGCGTGTCCTGCATCTGCGCCAAAATGCCGTCCGACAGCGTGCGCGCCTTGTCGTTTTCTAAAAAACGCGCGCGCGTTTCGGCATTCGCTTCAGCAGCGAAGTTTTGCGTTTCGGCGGAATCGAGGTTTTCAAAATGGCGGTAGGGGTCGGGGTAGGATTTCATCGGGGTCCTTGAGGGTTGGGCAGGTCTTTATAGTGGATTAACAAAAATCAGGACAA
>NZ_KV815427.1:4822-23771 GCF_001814225.1 Neisseria sp. HMSC070F02
ACGCCGTACTGGTTTTTGTTAATCCACTATATAATCGGGGAAATGCCGTCTGAAACGGGGTTCAGACGGCATTTCTGCGGCGGCTTTCCGTTGCGGTCAGCGGTGCAGGCGACGCACCAGAATATGCGAGTTCCGTCCGTTGCTGCGGTAGTCTTTGCGCCGCGTTTCGGGCAACTCGTCTTCCGATGCCGTCTGAAAGCCGCGTTCGGCAAACCATTCGCCGGTATTTGTGGACAGTGCGAACAGCCTGCTTATGCCTATGCCGCGCGCCTTATCGATAATGTGGGCAAGCAGGCGTTCGCCGTAGCCGCCGTCCTGTGCCTGCGGCGAGACGGCAAGGCAGGCGATTTCGCCGCAATCGGCTTCGGTAAAGGTTTTTAGGGCGGCGCAACCGTACAGGTTGCCGTCGTGTTCGAGGATGGAAAATTCGGAAATGTGGTTTTCGAGGTATTCGCGGCTGCGGTGCAGCAGGATGCCTTGTTCTTCCAGCGGGCGGATGAGGGCGGCAATGTGCGGGATGTCGCCGCTGTGCGCCTGCCGGATGGAGACGAAGGCTTCTTTGGCAATGGACGTGCCGATGCCGTTGCGAGTGAAGAGTTCTTGCAGCAGGCTGCCGTCGGAGGCACCGTTGAGGATTTGGACGCGATGCACGCCGCCTTCGAGCGCGGCAACGGCGGACGAAATCAGCCGTCGCGTTTCGCCGCCGGCGTGTTCCGCCAGCGATTGCGCTTCCTGTGCCGAGAGGGTTACGGCGAGCGTGCCGTCGGGGCGGGAAATGCCGTCTGAAAGGGTCAGGTAAACGAGTTTTTCGGCCTGAAGCGAGACGGCGACGGAGGCGGCGGTTTGAAGCATATCGAGATGGAAGGTCTTGCCGCTGTAGGAATGTCCGAGCGGCGGCAGCCAGACGATATTGCCCGCGTCGAGTTGGAAACGGAGGGCGGCGGTGTCGGTTTTGCGGATAACGCCCGCGTATTCCATATCGGTTCCGTCAATCACACCTATCGGACGGGCGGTCAGGAAGTTGCCCGATACGAGCGGGACGGAAGGCGCGCGCGCGAACCCGGAAACGCTGCCGCACAATGCGGCTTCAAAACGGCTGCGGACGGTGCCGGCAAACTGCTGCGCCTGTTCGAGCGAGGTTTCGTCGGTAACGCGCAAGCCCCGGCAATAATGCGGCGTGCGGCCTTGCGCGGCGGCGTGGCGGTCGAGGAAGTGGCGCGCGCCGTGGATGAGGACGAGCCTGATGCCCAGTTGCGACAAAAGCCCGATGTCGGCGGCGAGCTTGTTTAAGGTATCGCCTTCGAGCAGGCGGTCGTCTATGCCGGCGACCAGCGTTTTGCCGCGCATTTGGCGGATGTAGGGGGCGGCTTCGCGGAAGTGGGCGACAAAGAGGTCGGGCGCGCTCATAGGATGACGAGGTAGGAAAGCTGCATAATGAGGACGATAAGGGCAAACAGGGTTGCAATCGTCCAGTTGAACCCTTCCTGACGGGCGGGCGCGGCGGGTGGTACGGTAACCTGCGGTGCGGCAGCAGGGGTGGCGGCGGTTGCGGGCGGAATATCGGGCTGGGTTGTGCCGCCGTTGAGGATGCCGGCGATTTCGTCACGGGAAATCTGTTTCTTGCCGATGGCGCGCGTGCCGATACGGTGAACGAGTTTGACATCCGAAACAGCCTCGGGCAAATCGTTGAATATGGGTTCTTTCGTGCTTGCCAGATGGTCTTTGGCTTTAAACAGTCCTTCGCATTTTTGGCAGACGACGAAGCCTTGGGCGACATTGAGTTGGGTTTCTTTGACCCAGAGACGGGTTTTGCAGTGGGGGCAGAAACAGGCGGGCATGGTATTTCCTCGTGTGTGTCAGGTTTGATGCCGTCTGAGGCGTAAGGCGGTTCAGACGGCATATGCTTTGTTTTTATTCTACGCCGTACTGCCGACGGTAGGCTCGGACGGGTTCGAGGAACTGTCCGAATTCGGGATTGTTTTGCAACAGGATAAACAAATCGTTCAGGCTGGCGATGGGGGCGACGGGCAGACCGTATTGTTTTTCCACTTCCTGAACCGCGCTCAATTCACCCGTGCCTTTTTCCATGCGGTCGAGCGCGATGGCGACACCGGCGGGGGTTGCACCCTCCGCTTCAATCAGTTTGATCGATTCGCGTACGGATGTGCCGGCGGAAATCACGTCGTCGATAATCAGCACGCGCCCTTTAAGCGGCGCGCCGACCAACACGCCGCCTTCGCCGTGGTCTTTGGCTTCTTTGCGGTTGTAGGCAAACGGGACGTTCACGCCTTTTTCCGCCAGCATCATCGCGGTTGCCGCCGCCAAAATAATGCCTTTGTAGGCGGGGCCGAACAGCATATCGAATCGGATGCCGCTTTCAATGATGGATTGTGCGTAAAATTTTGCCAGTTGCAGCGTGGACAAGCCGTCGTTAAAGAGGCCGGCATTGAAGAAATAGGGCGACCGCCGTCCGGCTTTGGTGGTGAATTCGCCGAATTTCAAAACATTTTGGGCGAGGGAGAATTTGAGGAAATCTTGGCGGAAATCGGTCATTTTGTGCTTTCTGTCAGATATTGGGACGCAGTTGCGATTCTACCGCCCCGTGCGGTGCGCTTCAACTGCCGCCGCCTTGCCGCAAGGCGCGTTTCAACTGTTTCAACACCTGCCAGGCGCGGGCTTTAAGTTCGGGTTGGCGCAACAGCCGGGCGGGATGGTCGATGATGAAGAAGGGACGGCTGCCGCACAAAGTTTCAATCATCGTTTGCCGTTCAGGCTGGACAAAAGCCTGTCCGAGGAATAGGACGGCGGGGGCGCGGCAGCCGTCGAGTTCCTGCATGACGGAAACCGTCGCGGTTTCGATTGCCGCTTCAGACGGCATCGGGTTGCCGACGGCGGCGGTTTTCACCCAACAGGTTTTGTGGACATAGGCGGCATCCAGTCCTACGGCTTTGAGTATGTTGTCAAGCAGAACACCCGCTTTGCCGTAGAACAGTTGCCCGTAAACCGCATCCTCAATCGGTGGGCAAAGGCTGACGACGGCAAGTTTGGTTATGCCCGAAGCGGCGGGAACGGGGGCGATGCCGTCTGAAAGGCCGGGCGGGGGCGTTTCGGTTTCAGGCGCGGGTTTGCGCGTATGTACGGCGGCGGTTTCCAACGCTTTCATCGTTTCGAGCCGCGCCTGACCGTTATGGGGTTGGGAAGGGCGGATCGGGGCGGCGCGGACGGTTTGAGGACGTGCCTGTGCCGGGGTTGCGGGTGTGTTTTTGGGCGGCAGGACGGCGGCGGCCTGTTTCAGCCACATCGGGCCTAAACCCAAAGCTTCGTGCAGGTGGAGGTAGCGCGCGCTTAACATATTTTCTCCATTAAGACAGCATCTTCGGTTTTACCGTCGGCTGTACGGTAATAGTTTTTCCGCCTGCCCGCATCGGTAAAGCCGTGCGCCGCGTACAGTGCCTGTGCGGCGGTGTTGCCTGCACGGACTTCGAGCAGCAGGCGTTGCGTGTCTTCGGGCAGATGTGCGAACCAATATTCGAGCAGGGCGGACGCAACGCCACGGCGGCGGCATTCGGGCGCGGTGGCAATCAGGTGCAGTTCGGATTCGTCGGGCAGGTTCTGCCAAACGATAAAGGCGGCAATCCCGCCGTCTTTTTCCGCGAGGAAAACCTGTTCGGACGGCGAAACCAATGCGGACTCAAATTGGCGTTGCGTCCACGCGGACGGGTTGCAGACGGCATCGAGCGCGGCGAGTGCGGCGCAGTCGGACGGTGAGGCGCGGCGGATGTTCATGTTCGGGCTTTCCGTTCCGCCTGTTCTTTGGCGGTTAGGGCGATTTTGTTGCGGACGTAGAGCAGTTCGGAGTGTGCAGCAGCGACGGCGGGAAAACCGCCTTCCGCCGCCAGATTGAGGAAGTCGGCGGCGGTCGGCATATCGGGTTTGCCTGAAAACGGCGGCGTTTCTTCCAACGCGAACGCGCTGCCTATGCCGTCTGAAAAGGCACATCCCTCCGGCAGCCGGATGTCTGCCGCCCGCCCGACCTGATAATCGCTCAAACGGCGGCGGTTCAGCGTGTCGAACCACGCATAAAACACTTCGCCCATACGCGCGTCCGCAGCGGCGAGTATGCAGCTTTGCGGCGGCGGCAGCGAGGCGGCGGCATCGAGCGTGGGGATGCCGATTAAAGGGGTATCAAACGGCGTTGCCAAACCTTGCGCCACACCGATGCCGATACGCAGTCCGGTAAACGCGCCGGGACCTTTCGTATAAACAATCGCCCCCAAATCGGCGGCGGTAATGCCCGCATTTCGGAATAGAGTGCGGATTTCCGGCAGGATCAGTTCGGATTGGCGGCTGCCGGCCTCTTGATGGAACAGGTGGGTTTCGCCGTCGGCGCGCAGCGCGAGCGACAAATAGGAAGTACCGGTATCGATGGCCAGGACGGGACGGTTAAAATCAGCTTGCATGGTATGGTTCTCGTTGGTTCAGACGGCATTATATAGTGAAACCGGCTTGCCTGCCGTGCCGTCGTATCCTAGGGCGGTATGGCGCAAAAATGCCGTCCGAACGGTAAATTATCGTGTTCGGACGGCATTTTCACAATGGTTACTGCTTGGCGGCAAGACCGATATGGTGTATGCCGTTTGCGGTTTCCACTTCCGCGCTGCCGGCAACTTCCTGGGCTTGCCCGCCAAAGATACCGAGGGAGTAACTGCCTTTCTCGTCTTGGTTGTAAAGGACGGAACCGCTGATAACGGCATGGCGTTTTTCATCCGGCTTGATATAGGCGGTGGCAAGCTCGACATTGAGTTCGGGCGATTTCAAATGTTCGATTTTGCCGTGTCCCTGCTTGGCGGCGAAATCTATAGTATAGGTCAGTTTTCCGCCAGCATCGTCTGAACCGAACGCCGTCCCGCGATATGTCGCACTGCCGCCTTTGGGAAGCTTGTCAAAAGATGTATGTTCGCCCGCTATGTCGCCGATTCTGAACTGGCGTTTCGCAACCATCTTCCCGGAATCCTCCGAGTCTTGTACTTGCTCGGTCTGAAGGGCGGTTAAGGCGGAATGGCTTTGTTTGTACACTTGGAACTCTCCGCTCTCCAAGGTAATGAGCTTCCCGTCCACTTCGATTTGACGGATAAAGTCGAAGCGGCTGACCTTGTCGTTCTTCAATTTGCCCGTATTAAGGCTGTCGCCGTTTCCATAAGTTTTTTCCGCACCTTGTGCCGCCAGCTTCAGTTTCTCGTTTTTCCTGACGGACTGATCCAGTGTTAAAGACTGCAAACCTTTGTCTTTATGGTCGAGCGGTGCGGTTAGTGCATCGGCAAGCCCCGCACCGATGTCGGCGGCGACACCGCCCCCTCCGCTGCTGCAGGCGGTCAGAATCAGGGCGGCGGTCAGAGAAAAGCAGCAGAAGGCAGTTCGGTTCACAGGTTTACTCCTAGTCATACGCAGAATAGATAATATATAAACATTTTGGTTATGGTATCTTTTTTTGCATACTGCATCAATGAGGCAGGTCAAAGAAGCAAAAATCAAATGCCGTCCGAACAACGGTTCAGACGGCATTTTGTTTACAAGCAACCTGTTATTTGACGATTTGGTTCAATTCGCCCTTGGCATAACGGTTTGCCATTTTTTCCAAGGAAACCGGTTTGATTTTGCCTGCCTGACCTTCGCAACCGAACGCGAGGTAGCGGTCGAGGCAGATTTGCTTCATCGCTTCAATGGTTTTGCTCAAATATTTGCGCGGATCGAAGTCGGACGGATTTTCGGCAAGGTAGCGGCGTACCGCGCCGGTAGAGGCAAGGCGCAGGTCGGTGTCGATGTTGACTTTGCGCACGCCGTGTTTGATGCCTTCGACGATTTCTTCAACCGGCACGCCGTAGGTTTCACCGATTTTGCCGCCGTGTTCGTTGATGACTTTCAGCCATTCTTGCGGAACGGAGCTGGAGCCGTGCATCACGATGTGGGTGTTCGGCAGGGCTTGGTGGATTTCTTTGATGCGGTCGATACGCAATACGTCGCCTGTGGGCGGACGGGTGAATTTGTATGCGCCGTGGCTGGTGCCGACGGCAATCGCCAATGCGTCAACGCCGGTATCTTTAACGAAACGTACGGCATCTTCGACGCCGGTGAGCATTTGGTCGTGGGAAAGTTTGCCCGCTGCGCCTACGCCGTCTTCTTCGCCGGCTTCGCCGGTTTCGAGGTTGCCCAATACGCCGATTTCGCCTTCGACGGATACGCCGCAGGCGTGGGAGAAGTTAACCACGGTACGGGTGGCGTTGACGTTGTATTCGTAAGAAGAAGGGGTTTTGCCGTCTTCGAGCAGCGAGCCGTCCATCATTACCGAAGAAAAACCCAGTTGGATGGAGCGTTGGCACACGTCGGGCGATGCGCCGTGGTCTTGGTGCATCACGACTGGGATGTGCGGAAATTCTTCGACTGCCGCCAAAATCAGGTGGCGCAAAAACGGCGCGCCCGCGTATTTGCGCGCGCCGGCGGATGCTTGAACGATGACGGGGGCGTTGACTTGGTCGGCCGCCTCCATGATGGCGCGCATTTGTTCGAGGTTGTTGACGTTGAACGCGGGCAGGCCGTAGCTGTTTTCGGCAGCATGATCAAGCAGTTGGCGCATGGATACGAGTGCCATTTGTGTCTCCTTGGGCAATAGGTAAATAAGGCGGATTATAATGTTTTTTGCGGCAAAAAACCATAAACGGCTCATTGATTTTATGTTAACGATAACGGCGGGCGGACGGGTCGGATTTTGGGCAGTTCGGGGTTTTGGTGTGTCGTTTATGATAATGTTTTCACTGTTTTTTTGATATTTGTGTGGGGCGGTTATGGTTTTGGACGGGTTTGCGGCGCATTTTGACGCTTATTTGGAAAACATCGTGCGCGAGGGCAAGTCGGAGCACACAGTGGCGGCATACCGGCGCGATTTGGAAGAACTGTTTGCGCTGTTGGCACAAATGCCGTCTGAAGCTGAAGGCGGCGTGCCGCAGGGCTTGTCGCGGCGCGATTTTACGGCGGCGTTGCGGCGGCTGTCGCAGCGCGGTTTGAATGCGCGGACGCTGGCGCGCAAGCTGTCGTCTTGGCGGCAGTATTGCGCCTGGCTGGTCAAACGCGGTCTGCTGCATACCGACCCGACCGCCGACATCAAACCGCCGAAGCAGCCCGAGCGCGTACCCAAAGCACTGCCGCAGGAATGGCTGAACCGGATGCTGGATTTGCCCGTGGACGGCGGCGACCCGCTGGCGGTGCGCGATCACGCCCTGTTCGAGCTGATGTACGGCAGCGGTTTGCGCGTGAGCGAGATACACGGCTTGAATGCAGATGATGTCTATTTGGACGAGGCGTGGGTACACGTTACCGGCAAAGGGCGCAAGCAGCGGCAGGTGCCGCTGACCGGCAAAAGCGTGGAAGCCCTGAAAAACTATCTGCCGCTGCGTCAGACGGCATCGGACGGCAAAGCCCTGTTTACCGGCAGGAACGGCACGCGCCTGAGCCAACGCCAAATCCAAAAACGTTTGGCGCAATGGGCGGCGCAAAACGGCGACGGCAGGCACGTTTCGCCGCATATGATGCGCCACAGCTACGCCGGACACCTGTTGCAGGCTTCGCGCGACATCAGGGCGGTGCAGGAGCTGCTCGGGCACAGCAGCCTTTCGACCACGCAGATTTATACCAAGCTCGATTTCGACCACATCGCCCGCCTGTATGACGAAGCCCACCCGCGCGCCAAGCGGCAGGACGAATGACATACGGCAAAATCAGCCGTCAGCCGCACGCTCTTGATATATAATTGGCCGTTGCACCCGGACGACACATAAAAAAGACACACCATGAACCCAAGCCCCCTACTCGACCTGATTGACAGCCCGCAAGATTTGCGCCGTCTGGACAAAAAACAGCTGCCGCGCCTTGCCGGCGAGTTGCGCGCCTTTCTGCTGGAATCTGTCGGGCAGACCGGCGGGCATTTCGCCAGCAATTTGGGCGCGGTCGAACTGACCATCGCCCTGCACTATGTGTACGATACGCCCGAAGACAAGCTGGTATGGGATGTCGGACACCAAAGCTATCCGCACAAAATCCTGACAGGCAGGAAAAACCAGATGCACACCATGCGCCAATACGGCGGTTTAGCTGGCTTCCCAAAACGCAGCGAGTCGGAATACGACGCGTTCGGCGTAGGGCATTCTTCCACATCCATCGGCGCGGCGTTGGGCATGGCGGCGGCAGACAAACTCTTGGGCAGCGACCGCCGCAGCGTCGCCATCATCGGCGACGGCGCGATGACGGCGGGGCAGGCGTTTGAAGCCTTGAATTGCGCGGGCGATATGGATGTGGATTTGCTGGTCGTCCTCAACGACAACGAAATGTCGATTTCCCCCAACGTCGGTGCGTTGCCCAAATACCTTGCCAGCAACGTCGTGCGCGATATGCACGGACTGTTGAGTACCGTCAAAGCGCAAACGGGCAAGGTATTAGACAAAATACCCGGCGCGATGGAGTTTGCCCAAAAAGTCGAACATAAAATCAAAACCCTTGCCGAAGAAGCCGAACACGCCAAACAGTCACTGTCTTTGTTTGAAAACTTCGGCTTCCGCTACACCGGCCCCGTGGACGGACACAACGTCGAAAATCTGGTGGACGTATTGAAAGACTTGCGCAGCCGCAAAGGCCCTCAGTTGCTGCACGTCATTACCAAAAAAGGCAACGGCTACAAACTCGCCGAAAACGATCCCGTCAAATACCACGCCGTCGCCAACCTGCCCAAAGAAAGCGCGGCGCAAATGCCGTCTGAAAACAAACCTGCCGCCAAACCGACCTATACCCAAGTGTTCGGCAAATGGCTGTGCGACCGGGCGGCGGCAGACGAGCGTTTGATCGCCATCACGCCCGCGATGCGCGAGGGCAGCGGACTGGTGGAGTTTGAACAACGATTCCCCGACCGTTATTTCGATGTCGGCATTGCCGAGCAGCACGCCGTTACCTTTGCCGGCGGTTTGGCTTGCGAAGGGATGAAGCCCGTCGTGGCGATTTATTCCACCTTTTTACAACGCGCCTACGACCAACTGGTGCACGACATCGCCCTGCAAAACCTACCCGTTTTGTTTGCCGTCGACCGCGCGGGCATCGTCGGCGCGGACGGCCCGACCCATGCCGGTCTGTACGATTTGAGCTTTTTGCGCTGCGTGCCGAACATGATTGTCGCCGCGCCGAGCGATGAAAACGAATGCCGCCTGTTGCTTTCGACCTGCTATCAGGCAGACGCGCCCGCCGCCGTCCGCTATCCGCGCGGCACGGGTACGGGCGCGCCGGTTTCAGACGGCATGGAAACCGTGGAAATCGGCAAGGGCATTATCCGCCGCGAAGGTGAGAAAACCGCATTCATTGCCTTCGGCAGTATGGTCGCCCCTGCATTGGCGGTCGCCAGAAAACTGAACGCCACCGTCGCCGATATGCGCTTTGTCAAACCGATAGACGAAGAGTTGATTGTCCGCCTTGCCCGAAGCCACGACCGCATCGTTACCCTTGAAGAAAACGCCGAACAGGGCGGCGCAGGCGGCGCGGTGCTGGAAGTATTGGCGAAACACGGCATCTGCAAACCCGTTTTGCTTTTGGGCGTTGCCGATACCGTAACCGGACACGGCGATCCGAAAAAACTTTTGGACGGTTTGGGTTTGAGTGCCGAAGCGGTGGAACGGCGTGTGCGCGCGTGGTTGTCGGATCGGGATGCGGCAAATTAAGCCGCCTGGCCGCGCCATCGTCTGCCGATACAAGGCAAAATGCCGTCTGAAACGCTTCAGACGGCATTTTTGCGGCGGGGGAAATCAAATGCTGACGGTTTTGCCGCGCAGGGAGAAGGTGTAGGCCTCGGTGATTTCCAAATCGATCATTTGGTTGATCATATCGGGCGTGCCGGTAAAGTTGACGACGCGGTTGTTGGCGGTGCGGGCTTGCAGTTGGTCGGGGTCTTTTTTGGAGATACCTTCGACCAGGCAGCGTTGAACCGTGCCGACCATGGTTTGGTTGATGCGCGCGGTTTCGGCTTCGATGACTTCGTTCAAAGCTTCGAGGCGGCGCACTTTTTCTTCGTGCGGCGTGTCGTCCGGCAGGTTGGCGGCAGGCGTGCCGGGGCGCGGACTGTAAATAAAGACAAAGCTCAAGTCGAAGGCAATGTCTTTCACCAGTTTCAAGGTTTGCTCGAACTCGCGCTCGGTCTCGCCCGGGAAGCCGACGATAAAGTCGGAGCTGAGGCACAAATCAGGACGGATGGCGCGCAGTTTGCGGATGATGGATTTGTATTCCAAAGCGGTGTAGCCGCGTTTCATCGCGCTCAATACGCGGTCGGAACCGCTTTGAATCGGCAGGTGCAGGTGGGAAACCAGCTTCGGCAGGTCGCGGTAGCACTCGATAATCGAGTCGGTAAACTCGCGTGGGTGGCTGGTGGTGAAGCGCATACGTTCGATGCCGGGGATTTCGTGGACGATACGCAGCAGGGTGGCGAAGTCGCAGATTTCGCCGTCGTCCATTTCGCCGCGATAGGCATTGACGTTTTGGCCTAAGAGGTTGATTTCTTTCACGCCTTGCTGGGCAAGGTTGGCGATTTCTGTCAATACGTCGTTGAGCGGGCGGGAGAATTCTTCGCCGCGCGTGTAGGGGACGACGCAGAAGGAGCAGTATTTGGAACAGCCTTCCATAATCGACACGAATGCCGCGCCGCCTTCGACGCGGGCGGGCGGAAGGTGGTCGAATTTTTCGATTTCGGGGAAGGAAATATCGACTTGCGACAGCCCGCTGGTTTCTTTGTCCACAATCATTTTGGGCAGGCGGTGCAGTGTTTGCGGGCCGAAAACCACGTCCACATAAGGCGCACGTTTGATGATGTTTTCGCCTTCTTGCGAGGCGACGCAGCCGGCAACGCCGATGATGAGGCCGGGGTTTTTTTCTTTGAGCGGACGCACGCGCCCCAAATCGGAGAAGACTTTTTCCTGTGCTTTTTCGCGCACGGAGCAGGTGTTGAACAAGATGATGTCGGCTTCGTCGGCTTGGGTAACCTGTTCGATGCCGCCGTGTTCTTCGGCGAGGACGGCGAGCATTTTGTCGCTGTCGTATTCGTTCATCTGGCAGCCGAAGGTGCGGATAAATACTTTTTTCATGGTTTGTGTCTTTCTCAGGCAGCCGTAATCGCGGGGCTGATTGTTGTTGGAATGAAAAAATTTCAGACGGCATGACGATGCCGTCTGAAAATCGGTGCGGATTATAGCACGATGTGGGTTTTGTAAACAGAATATTGTTTTAAAATATGAATTTAATCGGTCGGGACGGCTGTATAATGTTTGGCTTTAATGGGAGGTGTGTATGAAACCGGCTGTGTGGGCGGCATTGCTGCTGTGTGCGTGTACCAGCAATTTCGGCGACAGGGAACATCAGTTCCTGCGTGATCAGACGGAAGAAAAAATCGTGCAGTTTGCGGTTAGGGGCAAGACGACCCGGGCGGAAGTGGAAGCGCGTTTCGGGCGGCAAAATCCGTTCGGCTGTTATGCCTATCACGAGGTCAGCCTGCCGATTTATAATTTTTTGCCGACCAATTTCATTTATATGAAATCAGAACGCCGACATTGGGAGTGGTGTGTGGATTACGACTGGGAAGGAGTTGTCCGGGACTACCGCTTTACACATAAAGTGGAAAAAGACGAGCGTTCCGTCATCCGGGATGCGGTTGGCGTCATCCGCAAAGAAGCAGGCAAATCCTTGTCGCAACCTGAAAAATGATAAAATGGGACTTTCTGCTTCTAAGCCCGAAACCTGCCGTTCAGGCGGCATTTGAGGATAAATATGAACCGTAACGAAATTTTATTCGACCGCGCCAAGGCGGTCATCCCCGGCGGTGTGAATTCGCCAGTCCGCGCATTCGGCAGCGTCGGCGGCGTGCCGCGCTTTATCAAAAAAGCCGAAGGCGCGTATGTTTGGGACGAAAACGGCACGCGCTACACCGACTATGTCGGTTCGTGGGGGCCCGCGATTGTCGGACACGCGCACCCCGAAGTCATCGAAGCCATGCGCGAAGCTGCCTTGGGCGGTTTGTCGTTCGGCGCGCCTACCGAAGGCGAAATCGTCATTGCCGAAGAAATCGCCAAAATCATGCCGTCCGTCGAACGGCTGCGCCTTGTCAGCTCCGGTACCGAAGCCACCATGACCGCCATCCGTCTGGCACGCGGCTTTACCGGCCGTGACAAAATCATCAAATTTGAAGGCTGCTACCACGGCCATTCCGACAGCCTGTTGGTGAAAGCAGGCAGCGGTCTGCTCACCTTCGGTAATCCCTCTTCCGCCGGTGTGCCTGCCGACTTTACCAAACACACTTTAGTCCTCGAATACAACAACATCGCCCAACTCGAAGAAGCCTTTGCTCAAAGCGGCAATGACATTGCCTGTGTGATTTTGGAGCCTTTTGTCGGCAATATGAATCTGGTTAGGCCGTCTGAAGCCTTCGTCAAAGCCCTGCGCGAATTGACTGAAAAACACGGCGCAGTGTTGATTTACGACGAAGTGATGACCGGTTTCCGCGTCGCGCTCGGCGGCGCACAATCGCTGCACGGCATCACGCCCGACCTGACCACGATGGGCAAAGTCATCGGCGGCGGTATGCCACTTGCCGCGTTCGGCGGACGCAAAGACATTATGGAATGTATTTCCCCGCTGGGCGGCGTGTATCAGGCAGGCACCTTGTCGGGCAACCCGATTGCCGTCGCCGCCGGTTTGAAAACGCTGGAAATCATCCGCCGCGAAGGGTTTTATGAAAACCTGACGGCGCGTACCGAACAGTTGGTTCAAGGTTTTCGGACGGCAGCGGATGCGGCGGGCATCGAGTTCACCGCCGACAGCGTGGGCGGTATGTTCGGTCTGTATTTCGCCGCACACGCGCCGCGAAATTATGCCGATATGGCGCGTTCCAATATTGAAGGCTTCAAACAGTTTTTCCACGGGATGCTCGACCGCAATGTCGCCTTCGGCCCGTCCGCTTATGAAGCAGGTTTCGTTTCTGCCGCGCATACGCCCGAGCTGATTGACGAAACGGTTGCGGTTGCGGTTGAAGTGTTCAAGGCGATGGCTGCATGATGTTTTGACGGACAGAGTTTCTCTGTTCGATCTGTTTGGCAGATTGAAGTAAGAATGCACACCGCCGTCATTCCCACGCAGGCGGGAATCCAGACCTTTCAGTTTCTGTAATGATTGAAAATAACGGCAAGCCCGACCTTCCGGATTCCCGCCTGCGCGGGAATGACGGGCGTGTATATTTTTGATTTCAATCTGCTGTAAAAATGCCGTCTGAAATGCAAACAGCGTTTCAGACGGCATTGTTTGTTTCTTATTGCGCTTCGGCTCTCGGGGCGGAAATCAGAAAGTGTTCGCGGTAGTGGCGCATTTCTTCGATGCTCTCCAAAATGTCGTCCAATGCCTTGTGCGAACCGCGTTTGACCACGCTTTTGGCAACGGGCGGATTCCAGCGTTTGGCGAGTTCTTTCAGCGTGGAAACGTCAAGGTTGCGGTAGTGGAAGTAGTTTTCCAGTTTCGGCATATATTTGACCATAAAACGCCGGTCTTGGTGGATGGAGTTGCCGCACATCGGCGTGGCGCGTCCGGGTACCCATTCCGACATAAAGTCCAGCAGTTTCTGTTCGACTTCGGCTTCGGTATGCGACGATTCGCGTACGCGCTGCGTCAGCCCCGTCCTGCCGTGTGTGGCGGTGTTCCACTCGTCCATATTGTCGAGCAGCTCGTCACTTTGGTGGACGGCGTAAACTTCGGATTGCGCCAACACATTCAAATCCGAGTCGGTAATAATCATCGCGACTTCGATAATGCGGTCGGTTTCGGGATTAAGCCCCGTCATTTCCATATCGAGCCAGCAGAGGTTGTTTTTGTCCTGCACGGTGTTTCCTTTCCGTTTCAGCGTTTTGTCCCGCTCAAGCGCGCCCAGCCTTCTTCGGTTTCCGCCGGGTCGAGATCGAACCATTGGCTGTAAATGCCGCCGAGTTCTTCGGCTTGTTCGTCCAACAAACCGGATAACACGATGCGGCCGCCTTGTTTGGTGCGGGCGGCGAGCATTTCGCCGAGCATACGTAAAGGGTTGGCGAGGATGTTGGCGACAACTACGTCGAATTGCCCTTGAGGCAGACCGTCGGGCAGGAAGAATTGTGCATCGACGTTGTTCTGTTCGGCGTTGTCCTTGCCGGCGCGGACGGCTTGTTCGTCAATATCCACGCCGACGGCGAAACCTGCACCGAGTTTGAGGGCGGCGATGGTCAGGATGCCCGAACCGCAGCCGTAGTCGAGGACGCTTTCGCCGTTTTTGAGTTGCGTATCCAGCCATTTGAGGCAGAGGCGCGTGGTCGGGTGGCTGCCGGTGCCGAAGGCGAGGCCGGGATCGAGGCGTAGGTTGACGGCAGTGCCTTCGGGGGCTTCGTGCCAAGAGGGGGTAATCCACAGGCGTTCGGAAATTCGGATGGGGTCGAATTGCGCTTGGGTCAGGCGTACCCAGTCTTGGTCTTCGAGGATTTCGCCGGTGTATGCCAAGTCTTTTAATCCGCATTCTTGTGCGGCGGTTTGGATGATGGCGGCGGCTTCGTCGTGTTCGCCGAACAGGGCGATGACTTTGCTCTGCTGCCAGATTTGTTCGGCGGGCATACCGGGTTCGCCGAAAATCGCCTGTTCGTTTTGCGTGCCGGCGTAGGCATCTTCGATGGCGGCGGAGAGTGCGCCGTGTTCCATCAGCGCGTCGGCGAGGCGTTCGGCGACGGCATCGTTGACGTTGACGGTGATTTGTTGGTAGGGCATAACGGGCTTTCTTGGAAATATAGTGGATTGAATTTAAATCAGGACAAGGCGGCGAAGCCGCAGACAGTACAAATAGTACGGAACCGATTCACTTGGTGCTTAGCACCTTTAGAGAATCGTTCTCTTCGAGCTAGGGCGAGGCAACGCCGTACTGGTTTAAAGTTAATCCACTATATCGAAATCGGTTTCAGACGGCGCGGGGCAAGGGAAATGCCGTCTGAACGCGGACGGGCGGCTTCAGACGGCATATCGGCGGCGGTTTACTTGTCCTGTTTGGCTTTGCGATCTTCCAGCCAGTGTTCCAAATAGTGGATGCTGACACCGCCTTTTTGGAAACCCGCATCGGCGAACAGGTCGCGGTGAAGCGGCGTATTGGTTTTGATGCCGGTTACCGCCAGCTCGGCGAGTGCGACGCGCATTTTCGCCATTGCCTGTTCACGCGTTTTGCCGTGTACGCAGATTTTGCCGATCAGGCTGTCGTAGTACGGTGGGATGCGGTAGCCTTGGTAAATGTGGCTGTCCACGCGGATACCGAAGCCGCCGGGCAGGTGGCAGCTTTCAATCGGGCCCGGGCTGGGGATGAAGTTGTATGGGTCTTCGGCGTTGATACGGCACTCAAACGCGTGGCCTTCGACTTGAATATCCTTTTGTTTGTATTGCAAAGGCAGGCCGGCGGCGATGCGGAGTTGCTCCTGCACGATGTCCACGCCGGTGATGAGCTCGGTAACCGGATGCTCGACCTGAACGCGCGTGTTCATCTCGATAAAGAAAAATTCGCCGTCTTCGTATAAAAACTCAAACGTACCCGCGCCCCGGTAGCCGATGCGTTTGCAGGCGTCGGCACAGGCGTTGCCGATTTTGGCGCGTTCTTTTTCAGTGATGAACGGAGCCGGTGCTTCCTCGATGACTTTTTGGTGGCGGCGTTGCAGCGAACAGTCGCGCTCGGCAAGGTAGATGGCGTTGCCGTGTTCGTCGGCAATCACTTGGATTTCGACGTGGCGCGGACGTTGCAAATAGCGTTCCATGTAAACCATCGGGTTGCCGAATGCCGCGCCCGCTTCGGCCTTGGTCATTTCGACAGATTGGAGGAGGTCTTCTTTTTTCTCGACCACGCGCATACCGCGACCGCCGCCGCCGCCAGAGGCTTTGATAATGACGGGATAACCGACTTTATCGGCGATTTTGAGGATTTCTTCGCCGTCGTCGGGCAATGCGCCGTCAGAACCGGGGACGCAGGGTACGCCTGCCGCTATCATCGCGTGTTTGGCGGAGACTTTGTCGCCCATCAGGCGGATGGTGTCGGGTTTCGGGCCGATAAAGGTAAAGCCGGACTGCTCGACCTGTTCGGCGAAATCGGCGTTTTCGGCAAGGAAACCGTAGCCCGGATGGACAGCGTCCGCGCAGCTTACTTCGGCGGCGGCGATAATGGCGGGGACGTTGAGGTAGCTTTGCGCGGAAGCGGCAGGGCCGATGCACACGGATTCGTCGGCGAGTTTGACGTGCAGGCTGTCTTTGTCGGCCTCGGAATGCACGGCGACGGTGGCAATGCCCATTTCGCGGCAGGCACGGAGTACGCGTAATGCGATTTCGCCTCGGTTGGCGATTAAAACTTTTTTCAGCATGATGACTGTTCCTGTGGTTCCGGCAACCCGTCCGTAAAAAAGGGTGCGGGAACGCTGAAGGGGGAAAGCATTTCAGACGGCATAGGAAGTTTATGCCGTCTGAAAACAGGATTATCCGATGATGAAGAGCGGTTCGCCGAATTCGACGGGCGTACCGTTTTCGACCAAAATTTCTTTGACCGTGCCGGATTTTTCGGCTTCGATTTCGTTCATCAGCTTCATCGCTTCGATGATGCACAGCGTGTCGCCGGCTTTAACTTGTTGGCCGACTTCGACAAAAGGCGCGGCATTCGGGCCGGGTGCGCGGTAGAACGTGCCGACCATAGGCGATTTTTGCGCGTCGGACAAATCGCGGGCGGCAGGTGCGGCGGCGGGCGCGGATGCCGCAACGGGTGCGGCGGCAGGTGTTACGACCGGCGCGGCGGCAGGTACGGGCGCGGCGTAAACGGGTGCGGCGGCGATGGTTCGGGTGATGCGGACTTTTTCCTCGCCTTCGGTTACTTCGATTTCGGCGATGCCCGATTCTTCAACCAAATCAATCAGTTTTTTTAATTTGCGCAAATCCATTTCTGTTCCTTTAAAGGCTGCCGATGTTCCGGCGGGTTGTTGCGTTGGTTTTTCAGAAAACAGCCGGCTTGCGGCAACGGCGCAAACCAGGCGGAATGGTGTTCGGATACGGTTTTCCTGTGGTGGAAAACGACCGTGAGAATGTGTTTATTTTCCCGAAGTTGTCGGTAAATGTCCAGTAAAATATCAAAAAACGGCGGTTTTTGGGGGAAATGTGCAGGAAGTTTGATTTTGCGCACAAGATGTTCCAGGTTAAGAGTGTTTATTCTAATCTGTTGGTTTTTCGGACAAAGATGCCGTCTGAAAAAGGGCTAAAGTGCGTATAATGGCGGCTTGCCCGAACGAGAGTGTAAAAATGGATATTTCAGATTTTGATTTTACCCTGCCCGAAAAGCTGATTGCCCAGCATCCGCCCGAAGTGCGCGGCAGCAGTCGGCTTTTGGTAGCGTTGCCCGATATGCCGCTGCAAGACCGGGTATTCGGCGATTTGCCCGATTATGTCGAGGCAGGCGACGTTTTGGTGTTCAACAACACCAAAGTCATGAAGGCGCGGTTGTTTGGGCAGAAAGACAGCGGCGGCAGGATCGAAGCCCTGATTGAGCGCGTGTTGGGCAACCATACCGCACTGGCGCACATCCGTTCGTCCAAGTCCCCCAAGCCCGGTATGGGGCTGGTGTTTGAAGGCGGCATCCGCGCCGTGATGGTCGGGCGTGAGGGCGAACTGTTCTGCCTGCGTTTTGAAGGTGGTCAAACCGTTTACGAACTTTTGGAACAGAACGGACACCTGCCCCTGCCGCCTTATATCGAACGTGCCGCTGATGCGGATGACGACAGCCGTTATCAAACCGTTTATGCCAAATATCAGGGTGCGGTCGCCGCGCCGACGGCGGGTCTGCATTTTACGGAAGAACTTTTGCGCCGCCTGAAAGACAAAGGCGTAGAAACCGCAGAAGTAACCTTGCACGTCGGTGCGGGGACATTCCAGCCCGTGCGTGTGGAAAAAATCGAAGAACACAAAATGCACAGCGAATGGTTTGAAGTGCCGTCTGAAACCGCCGCCGCCGTTGAAGCCGCCAAAGCGCGCGGCAATAAGGTGTGGGCGGTCGGCACGACTTCCATGCGCGCCCTCGAGTCTGCCGCGCGTGCGACGGGTCGTCTGAAAGCGGGGCAGGGCGACACCGATATTTTCATCACGCCGGGCTACCGTTTTAATGTTGCCGACAGGCTGGTTACCAATTTCCATCTGCCGAAATCGACGCTGCTGATGCTTGTCAGCGCGTTTTCGGGTATGGGTCATATCCGCGCCGCGTATCGTTATGCGGTCGAACGCGAATACCGTTTCTTCAGCTACGGCGATGCGATGGTTTTGGGGCGGAACGAAGGGGTGGTACGTTAGAACAGCCTCAAGTCTATTGGGGGAAGACAAGTGCCGTCTCAACGGACGTTCGGACGGCATTCTTTTGTTGATTTGAATGAAAGGAACTGTATGACATAGATTCAGGCGCGAGAGGCGAGAAACTCAAAGAGCGGTGGGATAAGCAAAAATCCCCATGCTGCCAACAAGGGGATTTTTGCATTCCTGACAAGTTTGAAACTTTACAGGAGTCATCAAAATGCAAATCTCTATTTCAGCAGGCAATTTGCAATTGACTGTAACGATTGATGCTGGAATGATTCTAGCCTTGATTGTTGCTTTTAAGTCAATAATCCACCAAAACCGCCCGAGCAATCGGACGGTTTCCTATTTGGCGATACCCACCGCCAGAGCCTTCGAAGATTCTGCCCTAAATAATCTGCACCTTAGTCGGTTGGTTAGTCCAACCTTAGGGGTGCAGACCATTCAATCTTTCAGGCTGCCTTTGTTTGTTTATAAGATAAATTTTTAGCCGAACACTTTTTCCAAGTGTGCCTGATAA